>CAZXDQ010000019.1:0-4619 GCA_964639405.1 uncultured Syntrophomonadaceae bacterium
TGGAAGAAGCTGTGGATATGATGCGGGGGGAAGAAGGCACGGAAGTGCAGCTTAGTGTAAAACGACCCGGGGCTTCGGAACCCCTGGAATTTGATATTACCCGCCAGGAAATCCGGGCACCCACGGTTTACCACCAGTGGATCGATCAGGAAGCAGGATTAGGCTATATAGAAATATCCAGTTTTGATCGGGAAACCAGCGGGGACTTCTTGGAAGCTCTGCAACAGATGGAAGAAGAAGGCTTAGAAGGACTGGTTTTAGACTTGAGATACAATCCCGGAGGACTGTTGGATCAAGCCATAAACGTAGCGGAAGAACTGGTGCCGGAGGGGGAAATTACCAGCCTGGTAGGTAGGGACGATCAGGTCATAGACACTTACCATTCCCAGACAGGAGCCAAGCCCTACCCAATTTCTGTTCTTATCAACCAGGACACAGCCAGCGGATCGGAAATAATTGGGGGAGCCTTACAGGATCATCAAGCGGCAGAGCTGGTAGGTACTTCCACTTTTGGTAAAGCCACGGTTCAGAATATTGAACGGGATCTGTCGGAAGGAGGTCTGCGCTACACAGTAGCACGCTACGTAACGCCGGAAGGCAGAGACCTTCATGAGGATGGGTTGAACCCCGACCACGAAGTAGATCCCTCCCGGGTATTTAGCTACTACCGCTACTTCATTCCCGAAGAATTGGAAGAAGGTGATCGGGGAGAAGCAGTCCAAATGCTGCAGGAAATGCTGAACGCAGTAGATATGGAAGTGGAATTGAGCGGAGTTTATGATGAACAGACCAAGGAAGCTTTGAGAAACTTTCAGGAAGAAGTAGGGTTGGAAGCTGACGGAGAGTTTGGGGAAGTTACTTGGCTGGAACTGCGGGAAAAAATTGACGAGAGGGTTATGGAGGAAGATCCCCAGATAGAAAAAGCGGTGGAGGTAATTAGAGGAGGAAGTAATTAGAAGGTAAGTAATTAGAAACGGGAGGTAACATGTTCCCTGTTCTGGAGATAGGCCAAAGTGTGCTGTTGAATTTTTCATTTTTTATAATCCATCCGATTTTTTGGGTGGTTATGGGTCTTATTCTACTGCAGTACAACCGGATCCGGCAGATGGAAGAGAGATTGTTTGGCCAGCCCTATAATCAGATTTGGGACCAGGTGCTGCCTTCGGTGCTCCTGGGAGTAGGGGGCGGATTGTTAGCCAGTTTTATCCTGGTGATTTTGGGATTTTCCCTGGATCAAGTGGGTATCCCCTTAATGCTGGGCTTTGCTTTTTTACTGCTGTTGATCAACCCCCGTTTTTTGTGCTTCGCTTATTCCATTGGCATTTTGGCCCTGGTGGTATTCCTTTCCCGGGGGCTGGTTTTTCTTTTCCCCGAATTGGCTGATAATGTAGTTTTCTCCAGCCTGGTGGATATTTATTTACCCAACTTGTTGGTGCTGGTGGCGGTCCTCCACCTTACCGAGGCGTTGCTCATTTATTTAGGTGGTCATTGGGGTTCTACCCCGGTTTTTTTCCGCAGTCCCCGGGGGAACATGACGGGAGGTTTTACTTTGCAGCGGTTTTGGCCTGTTCCCCTGGTAATTATGGTAGCTCTGGTGGAGCCGGAGGCTACTACTATGCCCACTGTCTCTATGCCGGACTGGTGGCCTATTTTAGAGCCTCACTTGGATCCGGGGCCTGGCAAGATGTTGATTTATACCTTGCTGCCGGTGGCAGCAGCCTTAGGGTATGGAGATATGGCTTTGAGTTCTTCTCCCCGGGAAAAGAGCATTGCTTCTGCCAAGTACCTGGCTTTGTACAGTATAGTGCTGCTGTTGTTGGCGCTGGCAGCGGTAATGCATCATTCCCTCCTCCTCCTGGCAGTAATCTTCTCGCCCCTGGGGCACGAAGCAGTTGTTCATTTAGGTCATCAGCGGGAATTAAAAATGCAGCCCCGTTATGCTCCTCCCCCGGATTACGGGGTAAAAGTGCTGGCAGTGTTTCCGGATTCCCCTGCCGAACGAGCGGGCCTCCAGAGCGAAGACCTAATCCGGGAAGTGAACCGTAATCGGGTAGAGCACAGTCGGCATTTTTGGCAGCTTTTGTGGGAAGGACATTTTTGGGTGCACTTGCGGGTAGAGAGGGGCAGCCAGGAGATCACTATGGCTTTGGAGCGGAACATAAGACAGAATCTAACGGTGCATCGCTTTCCCTTTAAAAAGAAGATGCGTCCTTTTCCCGCTAAATCCCTTGGTTTGGTGTTGGTTCCGGAAGAAGATGCCCCGGTTTTTGTGGAACTCAAGAGCGGTTCCCCTCTGGATAAAATAAAAGAGCGCTTTTTCCAGCGCCGCTAACAGCTGCTCTTACTGGAATTTTGCCCTTCCCACCGGGGGTATTATGGTCAATAATTTATTTACCAGCAGGAAACATAAGGAGTGGATTTTTTGGTGGAAAAGAAGTTTGAGCTGACTTCCGATTTCAGCCCCTGTGGGGATCAACCCCGCTGCATAGAACATTTGACTACAGGTTTACGCCGAGGAAGCGGCTATCAAACCATGCTGGGAATAACCGGGTCAGGAAAAACCTTTACTATGGCCAATATTATCCAGAACACTCAACGTCCTACTCTGGTGATGGCTCCCAACAAGACCCTGGCTGCTCAACTCTGCAGTGAGTTTAAAGAATTCTTCCCCCATAATACAGTGGAATATTTTATCAGCTACTACGATTATTATCAGCCTGAAGCATATATACCCCAAACGGACACCTATATCGAAAAGGATTCTTCCATTAACGACGAGATTGACAAGCTGCGCCATTCGGCTACCAGCGCAGTGCTGGAAAGGAGAGACGTTATTGTAGTAGCCAGTGTGTCCTGTATTTACGGCTTGGGATCTCCGGAGCAGTACCAAAAACAAGTGCTGTCTCTAAGGAAGGGGATGGAAAAAAGTCGGGAGGATATCCTGCGAAAACTGGTCCAGATACATTACACCCGGAATGATATGGATTTCCAGCGCAACACCTTTCGGGTCAGGGGAGACGTTATTGAGATCTTTCCCGCTTCCTACACGGACACTGCCCTCCGGGTAGAACTTTTTGGCGACGAAATCGAGAGGTTGGGAGAGATTGACGTGGTTACTGGCAGGATGTTAAATGAACGTGACCACGTGGCAGTGTTCCCCGCCTCTCACTTTGTCACTTCCCCAGAAAGGCTCCGGGAGGCGGTGATAAGCATAGAAAAGGAACTGGAAGAGCGCCTGCGGGAATTGAGAAACCAGGGTAAAATGGTGGAAGCCCAACGGTTGGAGCAACGCACCAATTACGATCTGGAGATGCTGCTGGAAGTGGGATATTGCAACGGGATTGAGAATTATTCCCGGCACCTGGATGGGCGTCCCCCGGGCAGTCGCCCCAGTACCCTGCTGGATTATTTCCCCGAGGACTTTCTCATGTTTATTGATGAATCCCACCTGGCGGTTCCCCAGATTGGGGGTATGCATGCTGGAGACATTTCTCGAAAAAAGACCCTGGTGGAGTATGGCTTCCGCCTTCCCTCTGCTCTGGATAACCGTCCTTTGCAGTTTGACGAATTTGAAGCTTTAATCAACCAGGCGGTGTTGGTTTCGGCTACTCCTGGACCATACGAATTAGAGCACAGTGAGGGAGTAGCCGAACAGATTATTCGGCCTACCGGCTTGATGGATCCTCAGGTGGAAGTTCGCCCGGTGGAGGGTCAGGTGGATGATCTTTATGGTGAAATACGCAGGCGGGTGGAGAAAAATCAACGGGTGCTGGTTACTACTTTGACCAAGCGCATGGCGGAGGATTTAACCGATCATTATAAAGAGATGGGTCTGCGGGTTAAGTACATGCATTCGGAAATCGATGCTTTGGAAAGGATGGGTATCATCCGGGGGCTCCGTCTGGGAGATTTTGATGTCCTTGTCGGCATTAACCTTCTGCGGGAAGGTTTGGATCTCCCGGAAGTTTCCCTGGTGGCCATTATGGACGCTGACAAAGAGGGCTTTCTCCGTTCGGAGAGGTCTTTGATCCAAACTTTTGGCCGAGCAGCCCGGAACGTGGAAGGCCAAGTTATCATGTACGCCCGGCAAGTTACTGCTGCCATGCAAAGAGCCATGGAGGAGACCAATCGCCGCCGCCGGATCCAGCAGGAGTACAACCAGAAGCACGGTATTGTGCCCCAAACCATCCGCAAGGAAGTGCGGGGAGTTATTGAGGCTTCCCGGGTGGCAGAAGAGGAGGCGGAAGCTTACTCCTTGGCAGAAGAGAGCGGGGAGAATTTGACTTCCGCTCGTCGCCGCGAGAAGTTGCAGGAACTCAAAAAACAAATGAAAGCTGCTGCCAGGGAACTGGATTTTGAGAAAGCCGCCCAATTACGGGATCTCATTTTTGAATTGGAGAGTCAGTATTCCTCCGGAGGCACCAAGAGAAAAAATGGGGGATCCGGAAAAGGAAAAGCTCGTAAACACGGGTAAGATTATAACTTCAGGGGGATAAACTCAGGGCTGGAACGGGTTTTTGCGTAAACCCGAATTTTTTTGTATAGTTTAAATGCAATACCAGAACCCCAAATAGTAATAATTTGGAAAGGAGACCGATGGTTTTGGCCCAGGATAAAAT
>CAZXDQ010000019.1:4629-13363 GCA_964639405.1 uncultured Syntrophomonadaceae bacterium
GGGGCCAGAGAGCACAACCTGAAAGGGGTGGATTTGGAGATCCCCCGACACGCCCTGGTAGTTTTCACCGGCGTTAGTGGTTCCGGAAAAACTTCTCTGGCTTTTGACACCATATATGCCGAGGGGCAGAGGCGCTATATAGAATCCCTTTCAGCATATGCCCGCCAGTTTTTAGGACAATTGGACAAGCCGGACGTAGATCAGCTGGAAGGCCTATCTCCTTCCATCTCCATAGATCAAAAAACTGCTTCCCGCAATCCTCGTTCCACCGTGGGCACCGTGACAGAGATTCACGACTACCTGCGGCTACTGTTTGCCAGGGTAGGCAATCCCCACTGCCCCCATTGCCGCCGTTCCATATCGCAGCAAACGGTACAGCAAATGGTGGATCATATTTTAAGCTTTCCAGCCGGTAGTAAGCTGCAGATAATGGCCCCCCTGGTCCGAGGGAAAAAGGGTGAATATTTGCGCCTGCTGGAAGATATACGCCGCAAGGGTTACGTACGGGTAAGGGTGGACGGAGAGATTAGAGACTTGGAAGAAGAGATAATCCTGGATAAAAACCGGCGGCACACTATTGAGGTAGTAGTAGACCGATTGGTGCTGAAGGAAGGGGTGGAAACCCGCCTGGCGGATTCCCTGGAAACGGCCTTGAAGTTGTCTGACGGCCTGGTGCTGGCACAAGAAATGGAAGGGGAAGAACACCTTTTCAGCGATAAATTTGCCTGTCCCGAATGCGGTTTCAGCTACGGGGAGATTAGCCCCCGCATTTTTTCTTTTAACAGCCCATATGGAGCCTGCCCAGATTGTGGGGGGTTGGGCTCTCGGTTGGAGTTGGACGAGGAAAAAGTGATTCCCAACCAGGAGCTTTCTATTGCTGAAGGGGCTATCCGCCCTTGGAACTGGGGGATGCGGTATTTTTCTCGTTTTTTGGAGGCTGCTGCCCGCCAGTATCAAATTGATCTGAAAAAACCTTTTAAAGATCTCACTCCGGAACAACAGGAGATAGTGATGAAAGGTTCCCCGGAACCGGTGGAATTCAATTACGTGAATGCCCACGGCAGGCGGAGGAAGTTTCGCCGCTATTTTCCAGGAGTGTTGAAAATATTGGAGGATCGCTATCAGGACATTTCTTCTCAGGAAAAACAGGAAGAGATGAACCGGTTTATGACTTCCCATCCCTGTCCTTCCTGTGGAGGGGCCCGTTTGAAGCCTTCCAGCTTAGCGGTAATGGTGGGAGGCAAAAATATTGCCCAGGTCTCTTCTTTGCCGGTGGAAGAAGCCATAAACTTTTTCCAAGAACTTTCTCTTACCCGTAAACAACAGCGTATTGCCCGGCAGGTATTAAAGGAAATCAATTCCCGGTTGAGTTTTTTGGAAAACGTGGGTTTAGAATATCTTACCCTGGAGCGCTCCGCCTCTACCCTCTCTGGGGGTGAAGCTCAGCGCATCCGCCTGGCTACCCAGATCGGTTCCCGCCTTACCGGAGTGATATATATTCTGGATGAACCCAGTATTGGTCTCCACCAGCGGGACATCCGCCGCCTGCTTAATACTCTGGAGAGTCTGCGGGACTTGGGGAACACGGTTATTGTAGTGGAACACGATGAAGAAACTATTCGCCAGGCCGATCACGTAGTGGATATCGGTCCTGGGGCGGGAGCAGCGGGGGGCCGTATTGTGGCTGCCGGCCCCTTGGAGCAAGTTATAGATGAGCCTACTTCCATCACTGGCGCCTACCTTTCCGGAGCCAAGAGCATCCACGTGCCTTTTTCCAGAAGGCCTCCAGGGGAACGCTTTGTGACCGTAAAAGGAGCGAGGGCCCATAACTTGAAAGAGATAGAGGTAGGATTTCCCCTGGGAATTTTTACCTGTGTTACCGGGGTGTCTGGTTCAGGCAAAAGTACCCTGGTGAATGAGATCCTAGCCCGGGAGTTGTCGCGGAAACTGCACCGGGGACAGCAGAGGGGTGCTCCTCATCAACGGCTTGAAGGCCTGGAGCACCTGGACAAAGTGGTAGAGATCGATCAGTCTCCTATCGGCAGAACTCCCCGGTCCAATGCTGCGACTTATACGGGAGTCTTTGACGGTATCAGGGAACTTTTTGCCCAAACGGAAGAAGCCCGGATGCGGGGCTACAAACCCGGTCGCTTTAGCTTTAATGTCAAAGGAGGGCGCTGCGAAGCCTGCAAGGGGGAAGGCATTTTAAAGATAGAGATGCATTTCCTTCCCGACGTTTACGTTCCCTGTGAGGTATGTAGAGGCAAGCGATACAATAGAGAAACCCTGGAGGTCCGCTTTAAAGGGTTGAATATTGCGGAAGTTTTAGAGCTGACCGTGGAGGAAGCCCTGGAAATGTTTTCAGCTATTCCCCGGGTTAAGCGGAAGCTCCAGTACCTTTACGACGTAGGGTTAGGTTATTTACGTTTGGGGCAGCCTGCCACCACCCTTTCGGGAGGGGAAGCCCAGCGGGTTAAATTGGCTTCGGAACTTTCCCGGCGCACCAACGGGCGCACTTTCTATATACTGGATGAACCTACCACGGGGCTTCATTTGGATGACATCAACAAACTCCTGGAGGTGTTGAACCGCCTGGTGGAAAACGGCAACACGGTGGTGGTTATTGAACACAACTTGGAAGTGATTAAGAAAGCCGATCATCTCATCGATCTGGGCCCCGAAGGAGGGGAAAAAGGAGGCTGGGTGGTGGCCCAGGGATCTCCCGAAAAAGTATGTCTGCAGCAAGGTTCTTATACTGGTTATTATTTGAAGCCGGTACTGGAAAAAGCAGGAACTCTTGCTTCCTCTTCATCTTCTTCCTCTCTCCCTTCCTATTCGGCTCCTTGATGGAGGAGGTTGTTTAAGATGGAAAGAAAAGAACCCCAACCGGGACAGGTTTCCTCCCTGTGGGAGAAAGCATCTCAGTTCCCGGGGGAACCGGGGGTCTATAAGTTTCAGGACCAGGAAGGCAGGATACTTTATGTGGGGAAAGCGGTAAACCTGAGGAACCGCATAACTTCCTACTTTCAACCCCAGGAGTCCCCTCGTTTGCAGGCTCTCATGTCCCGGGCAGTTGACGTGGATTACATGGTGACCGACACGGAAGTTGAAGCTTTGGTCCTGGAAGGGCAGCTTATAAAAGAATACCAGCCCCGCTATAATGTTAATTTAAAAGACGATAAAGATTATCCGTACCTCAAACTTACCGGTGAAACTTATCCTCGCCTGGAGCTGGTACGGCTTCCAGAAAAAAGGCATCCCCGGGAAGAATTTCAAGGGAAAGAACCGCTGTATTTCGGACCTTATACCCAGGTAAGACCTTTGCGTAAAACCCTGCGGTTTTTAAAGAGGGTGTTCCCGCTGCGCAGCTGCCGGCAGCCCCTGGATGGGTCTCCCCGAGGCCGACCCTGCCTAAACTTTCAGATGGGCCGCTGCCTTGGGCCCTGCCGGGGGAAGGATAAGGTTTCCCCGGAAGAGTACCTTTCCCTGGTTGAGCAGGTGTCTCTTTTTTTGCAGGGACAACAGGAGAACCTGGTAGGGGAGCTAAAAAGAAAGATGGAAGAAGCAGCCCAGAATCTGGACTTCGAGAAAGCAGCGGTGTACCGGGACCGGCTGCAAAATTTGCAGAGTCTCCAGGAAAATCAGAAGCTGCATCCTCCTTCTATGGAAGACGTAGATGTTCTGGCCTTGGTAGAAGAAGGTGGAGAGTGTGCAGTTCACCTTTTTCGCATCCGGGAAGGGCGGCTTCGGGGGCAGGAGCATTTTGCGTTAACGGTGGGGGCTCCCACTTGTAAAGAAGAGATGATGTCTGGCTTCCTTAAGAACTATTATAGCCGAGGGGTAATTCCCCCGGGGAGGCTTTTATTGAACGTTTCACCGTCGGAAATTTCCCTCTTGGGAGATTGGTTGAGCCGTTTGCGGGGGCAAAAAGTAGAAATCCTGCTGCCTCAAAGAGGGGAAAAAAAGGAGTTAGTGATCCTCTGTCAGCGGAATGGACTATTCCAGCTGCGGGAGAAAAACCATCAGCGTCTAAAGGAAACTTCCAGCCCCGGATTGGTACAGTTGGAGAAGCTGCTGGAGCAAGAGACCATTGACCGCATAGAGGGCTACGATATTTCCCATTTGGGGGGAGGAGAGACCGTAGGGTCTATGGTAGTTTTTCAACAGGGATTTCCTTTTAAGGAAGGATACCGGCGTTTTCGCATCCGCGGCAACAGCGGAGGCGATGATCTGGCTGCCCTTCAGGAAGTGGTCGGGCGCCGCCTGGAGAATTCGGAAATGCCCCTCCCCCATTTGATGCTGGTGGATGGGGGCAGAACCCAGTTGGAAGCAGTAGCAGAAATTTTAAACCAGAAAGGGGTAGAAGTCCCCCTGATTTCGCTGGCCAAAAAACAAGAAGGCATCTTTTTTCAAGGACAGGATGCCCCTCTGCTGCTCCCAGGAAATCATCCCGCCCTTCGCCTTTTACAGAGAATTCGGGACGAAGCCCACCGCTTTGCCATAGATTACCATCGGAATCTGCGGGAAAGAAGCACCTCTTCCTCCGTATTGGAGAAGGTTCCCGGAGTGGGGAAGCAAAGGCGCATCCGCCTGCTTCAACATTTTGGCAGCCTGGAGGCTCTTATGGGAGCTGCCCCGGAAGAACTGGAGAGGGTCCCTGGAGTCAGCCGCCAGTTAGCTCAAAGACTCTACCAATATTTACACCAGCAGTAAAGCTGGCTACTAGTACTTTCAGGATAATCCCCGGGAGCGGTTCCGTTTAAGGCGTAAAACTGCCATTTAAATCGTAAAATTCCCAGGGGTGAAGAGGGACCAGGTTGCATGTTCAGCGTTAAGGGTAGATAATTAGTTTAGGCAAGTTGCCTGTAGAATGGCTATAAAATGGAAGAAGGAGAAGATAGATGAGCTATCGTTTGGTTGCCCTGGATTTGGATGACACCTTATTAGATGAAAATTCGAAAATATCGGAACGGAACCGACGGGCGGTGGCAGAAGCCATAGATAAGGGAGTAAGGGTCACCTTGGCAACGGGTCGTATGCTCAGGTCCACTGCTGCTTATGCCCGGGAATTAGGGATTGAACTCCCTTTGATCACTTACCACGGGGCCCTGGTTAAAAGATTAAACCATTCACAATCCTGTTATTACCAGCCCCTGGAATATCAAATGGCCAGGGAAGTTCTGGAAGAAGCGCAGAAAAAGGGTCACCACGTAAATCTTTATTTAGACGATCGCCTCCTGGTGAAGGAGCATAACCGCTTTACCCGTTTTTACGCTACTATCTCGTCAGTCCAAATTGAAGCGGTGGGAGACCTGGTTAAAGTTATCGAGGAGTTCAAAAAAGGGCCTCCTAAACTTACGGTTATTGACGAGGAGGAGGCGATGGAAGAATTAATTAGCATCCTGGAGGAGCGCTACCGGGAAAGTATTAATTTAATGCTTTCCCGTCCCTTTTTCCTGGAAATCACCCATCCCCAGGCTACTAAAGGAAGAGCGTTGAAAATGCTGGCAGAAGAATGGGGAATCAAGAGGGCAGAAGTGATGGCAGTGGGGGACAGCTTCAATGATTTAGACATGATTCAGTACGCCGGGATGGGGGTAGCCGTAGAGAACGCCCGTCCCCAGGTGAAGTCTGCAGCCGATCACATCACTCTTTCCCACCAGGAAGACGGGGTAGCAGAGGTTTTGGAAAAATACGTGCTCAACCATCAGTATCGGTAACAGCGCCTGCAAAGCACCCCTTGCGAGGAGGAAAGACTGTTGCGGAAGATAAATGATTGTTCGGAGAGGGAACTAATAAACCGTTTGGAAGAAATTTTAGGCACATCCAAATTTAGCAAAGAAAAAGCGGGAGTTATTCAAGGTATTGGAGATGACGCTGCGGTTATAGAAAACTCACCGGGGAAGCAATTGATAAGCTCTTGTGATATAATGATAGAAGAAAACCATTTTGATCTCAAGTACACTCCGTCCCAAGCTTTAGGCCACAAAGCTTTGGCAGTCAATATAAGCGATGTAGCGGCTATGGGGGGGATGCCCCGTTGGGCCCTGGTTTCTTTGGCCCTCCCTCCTCATACTTCCTTGGAGTTTTTTGACGGAATCTTTAAAGGGATGAAAAAATTGGCTCAAGCGGCAGAGGTAGAAATAGTAGGTGGCGACATTGCTTCTGCCCCGGTAGTGGTGATGGATGTTTCTATCTTGGGAGAGGCTTGCCCCAAGCATTTACGGTATCGTTCCCAAGCTGTTCCAGGAGAGGTATTAATGGTCACTGGAGATTTGGGTTCTTCAGCTGCTGGGCTTTATTGGCTCCAGCAGGGCTCAGCTCACACCGATGAAGAGCTCTCGGGGGTAGATGAGTTGACCAAAAAGCATCTTCAGCCTTGGCCCAGGTACCGGGAAGCTCAGGCTTTGCGGGAACAGGAAGTGGGAGCCATGATAGACTTAAGCGACGGGTTGGCTGCAGGAGTGGAAGAGATATGTATCGCCAGCAAGGTGGGAGCTAGCATTGACTATTCTCGACTTCCTTGCCTTCGCCCAACCATAGAGTTGTCCTGCCGTGAAGGTTGTAGCCTGGACCCCTGGGTTCTTTATGGAGGCGAGGATTACGAACTGCTGTTTACTCTGCCTGCAGCGGCAGCTCCACAGGTGCAACAGCGCCTTCGAGAGGAAACGGGCACTTCCGCGATAGTAATTGGAGAGGTCCTTGCTGCGGAGGAGGGAGTAAAGCTAAGGAATCACCCCGAAGGAATAGATGAACTCAATTCCCGCAGAAGTTACCGCCACTTTCCTTCTTCCAGCCAGGAGCTTGAAAACTTTAGTGGCGATTAAACAGCAAGTAGAGGGAGAAATCAAATCAGGTGGGCAGCAGGCAGTTCTGGGTCGGTTTTGCATCTGACGTTTAAAAAGGAGCATTGCCTAAATGAAAGAAGTCCAGTTTGTTTTGATTACCGGACTCTCCGGTGCTGGCAAAAGTAACGCGGTGGGTTATTTTGAAGACCTGGGTTATTTCTGTGTGGACAATCTTCCTCCTACCTTTATCCCCAAATTTGCGGAAATGTGCCTGCAGTCAGAAGGAAAGATCAACAAAGTAGCCCTGGTTTCTGATATCCGGGGAGGCGAGTTTTTTACTAACCTTTTTGAAGCTCTGGAAAGGCTGGAGGAAATGGGGTTGGAATATGAGATCCTATTTCTGGAAGCCGATCAGGAGACTTTGCTGCGGCGTTATAAAGAGACCCGAAGGAAGCATCCCCTGGCGGACAAAGGACCGGTATTGGAAGCTATAGCTAAAGAAAAGGAACTTCTCAGTGAAATACGGGAAAAAGCTGATCAAGTTATAAACACTTCTCAGTTGAATCCCACCCAGCTTAAAGAGAGGATATTTCATCTTTATTCTCCCGGCAAAAAGGAAAAAAACATATACATTACTCTGGTTTCTTTTGGTTATAAATACGCTCTGCCGGTGGATGCCGATCTGGTTTTTGATGTGAGGTTTTTGCCCAACCCCCACTATGAGGACCAGCTCAAGGAGCTGCCAGGCAGCAACTCCCAGGTGGGCGAATATCTTTGGAAATGGCCGGTTACCAGGAAATTTTATCAGATGCTGTTGGATTTTTTGGATTTTTTACTTCCCCATTATTTGGGGGAAGGGAAGAGCCATTTGGTTATAGCCTTCGGTTGTACCGGAGGCCAACACCGCTCCGTAGTAATAACTGATGAACTGGCCCGGGACTTAGAAGCTAGAGGATTTCGTATGAACGTAGAGCACAGGGATCTGGAAAGGGTATAGCAAATATAGAAGTTAAGAAGGAGGAATGGGCAGTGCCTTCTTCCAGGGGCGCTTTTAATAATCAGCTAAAAAGTTCTCTAGTGCAAGTCGAAATGGAGAGACACTGCTGCTTGCGTAGTGAGTTGACGGCTTTTTTGCATTTGCGGGGAAGCGTGGTGATTAGTCAAGGAAAGGCAGTGCTTCAGGTAACTGCGGAAAATGCGGCTTTGGCCCGCTATCTTTTCCGCTTATTTAAATTATTGGGTAATATCGCTCCCCAGATTGTTTACCGAAGGGAAAACCGCCTACCCTATTCCCATTTCATTGTGCAAGTTGAAGAGGTGCAGGAAGCTTACCAGTTATTGCAGGCCCTTAACATGGAAAATTCCTTTTCAGAAGAAATCACTCTCCCTCTTTCAGAATTAGACCATCTTTCCCGCTGCTGCAAACGCAGTTATTTAAAGGGAGCTTTTATGGCTGCCGGCAACATGAGTGATCCTGCTTCCGGTTACCACTTGGAAATTCACTCGGAGTACCAGGCTTATGCAGAAAGGCTGCGTAAGGTAATGGGAGATTTTCACCTACAGGCTACTGTGCGTCAGCGAAAAAACGGGTATTACACCTACCTGAAACAA
Source organism: uncultured Syntrophomonadaceae bacterium (assembly GCA_964639405.1). Lineage (GTDB taxonomy): Bacteria > Bacillota > Dethiobacteria > DTU022 > PWGO01 > CAZXDQ01. Next base: position 13,029 of record CAZXDQ010000019.1, read on the forward strand.
GCGGATGCCCTTATTGAATTTTTACGGGTAATTGGAGCCCATCCCACCCTTTTACAGCTGGAAAACCAGCGGGTTCTTAAGAGTATGCGCAATCAAGTAAACCGGATGGTCAACTGTGAGACAGCTAACCTGGATAAGTCTTTACAGGCCTCTCGCAGTCAACTGGAGGTCATTGAAAAATTAGATCGCCTGTTGGGATTGGACAATTTACCTTCTTCTTTAGGGGAGGCTGCTGAATTGCGACTTAAAAATCCCGAAGCCTCCCTTAAAGAATTGGGCGAGATGCTAGATCCTCCGGTGGGCAAGTCGGGAATGAACCATCGGTTCCGTAAAAT
>CAZXDQ010000020.1:0-13133 GCA_964639405.1 uncultured Syntrophomonadaceae bacterium
CGCCGCTAATGCAAAACACCGTCTCTTGGGGGCATCCCATTTTGGCCCCTATGGCGGCGGGAAAACCAAAGCCCATAGTCCCTAATCCTCCGGAAGTAACCAGACCCCGGGGTTTTTCAAACAAGTAGTGCTGAGCAGTCCACATTTGATGTTGGCCTACATCGGTAGCAATGATGGCCTGGCCACCGGTTACCTCAAATATCTTTTTAATAACCTCCTGGGGTTTGATGTGCTCCTGGAGGCGGTCGTTTTCCTTTAAGGGAACCCGTTTCTCCCACTGGTTTATTTTTTCCAGCCAAGCCTCAGTTTCTCCTGGTTTAAATTTTTGGGCTAGTTTCTCCATTACATTTTTGAGATCACCTACTATTGGGATGGTTACCCCAATATTTTTCCCTATCTCCACGGGATCGATGTCTATGTGAATGATTTTTGCTTGGGGAGCGAAAGTCTCCAGTTTGCCAGTAACCCGATCATCAAATCGCATTCCCACGGCCAAAATTAGATCGGCTTCCATCAGCGCAAAATTGGCGGCCTTGGTTCCGTGCATGCCCGGCATCCCCAGATAAAGAGGATCGCTGGCGGGAAACCCTCCTAATCCCATTAGAGTTAAGATAACCGGGATGTTTCCTTGTCGAGCAATCCGAGCCACTTCCTCATAGGCGCCCGAGCGGATTATTCCCCCCCCGCCCAAAATGACTGGCTGCCGGGATCGGGATAGGGCTCTTACCGCCCGGTTAATTTGACCCGGATGCCCTTCCAGATTGGGTTTGTAGCCTGTAATGTCCACTTCTTCTGGATAATGAAAGCGATCTTTTTCCGCTTGTACATCTTTGGGAAGATCTATCAATACCGGTCCCGGCCTACCGGTAGTGGCTATGTGAAAGGCTTCTCTCAAAATTCTGGGCAAATCCTTAATGTTTTTAACCAAAAAATTGTGTTTGGTTATGGGCAAAGAAATACCGGTAATATCCGCTTCTTGGAAAGCATCAGTTCCAATATGAAAAGTGGCTACCTGGCCGGTTATGGCCACCAAAGGAACTGAATCCATAAAGGCGTTGGCTAAGCCGGTAACCAGGTTAGTGGCTCCCGGTCCCGAGGTGGCAAACACCACCCCTGGCCTGCCAGTAACCCGGGCATAGGCGTCCGCAGCGTGAATGGCTCCCTGTTCGTGGCGGGTTCAAATATGTCGCAGGGAAGAGTGATACAAGCTGTCATAGAGGTTAAGCACCGCACCCCCCGGATAACCAAAAACCGTGTCTACCCCCTCTCGTTCCAGCACTGAAACTACCATTTCGGCACCACTTAATTTCATACCTGGTTTTTCACCTCCCATACCGCTCCTTTACTGGCTGAAGTAACCATCGCAGCATAGCGTCGAAGATATCCCTTATTGACGCGTGGTTCCGGAGTTTCCGCAGCTTTCAAGCGCCGGGACAGCTCCTCCTCCGTTATCTCCAGATCCAGCCGGTATTGAGGTATGTCTATAGTAATGGTGTCCCCGTCTTTTACCCCGGCCAGAGGACCTTTGACCGCAGCTTCCGGGGATATATGTCCAATGGAGGCTCCCCGGGTTGCCCCAGAAAAACGACCGTCGGTTATTAATGCTACGCTTTTATCCAAACCTCTACCGGCCACCGCGGAGGTAGGGGCTAACATCTCCCTCATGCCCGGCCCTCCTCGGGGTCCTTCATAGCGGATGACCACTACCTCCCCCTCCTTTATTTCTCCATTATACACTGCCTCCACTGCTGCTTCTTCCCCAGCGAACACCCTGGCCGTTCCTTGCCAGGAAAGCATTTCTGGAGCCACTGCACCTCGTTTTACCAGTGCTCCCTCCGGAGCCAAATTTCCAAACAGCACTGCCAGGCCACCCTTCTCTTGAAAAGGTTGATCCAAGGGCCTTATTACTGGGGAGTTCGGCTCCGGGACTCCTTCCAAGTTTACCTCCACCGCAGCGCCAGTCACAGTTAGAGGATCCTTTTCCAGTAAACCCCCTTTCTCAAGCTCTTTCATTAATGCCGGTATTCCTCCTGCCCGGTCCAGATCTTCGATGCGGTCTTCTCCAGCAGGGCTGAGGGAACACAGCTGGGGGGTTCTTTCGCTACAGCTATTGACCTCCTCTAAATTCAATTCTAGGCCACCTTCCCTGGCCAAAGCCGTTAAATGTAAAACCGTATTAGTTGATCCGCCCAGGGCCATATCCACAGTGAGGGCGTTGTGGAGGGCTTTTTCTGTCACTATCTCCTGGGGCAGCAGTTGTTTTTCCCAATGTTCCATCACTTTCATGCCTGCTTCCTTGGCCAATCGCATCCGGGAAGCATTAACCGCAGGGATGGTTCCGTTTCCGGGAAGAGCCAACCCTAAGGCTTCGGCGATACAGTTCATAGTGTTGGCCGTAAACATACCAGCGCAGGAACCACATCCGGGGCAAGCCCGAAATGCCATTTCTTCTAAATCCTCTTCGGTGATGCGGCCTGCTTTGGCAGAGCTTACCCCTTCAAACGTGCTTTTCAGATCAATTTTTTTTCCTTCATATTCCCCCGCCAGCATGGGACCGCCGCTAATTAATACCGCAGGGAGGTTTAAGCGCAGCGCTGCCATCAGCATTCCCGGGGTAATTTTATCGCAGTTAGTCACTAAAACCAATGCATCCAGGCAGTGGGCTTCCGCCATGGATTCCACACTATCAGCAATCAGCTCCCGGCTGGGCAAGGAGTACAGCATCCCGCGGTGATTCATAGCAATCCCATCGCATATTCCTATGGTGGAAAACTCCAGGGGCGTGCCCCCTTCCATTCTAACCCCGGTTTTAACCCCCTGCACCACCGAATGGAGGTGAATATGACCAGGAACCAGCTCATTGAAAGAGTTAACTACTCCCACTAAGGGACGTTCTAACTCATCCGGATGGTAACCCATGGCCCAGAACAAAGATCGGTGAGGGGCCCGGTCAACTCCCTTTTTTACAGTATCACTGCGCATTTTCATGTTCTGTCTCCTCCCTACAGAAGTCTTCTAAGTTAACATTAACCACTTTAATCTTCTTGAACTTTATTGCTCTAACCTTATAGCAAACCCGGTTAAGCTTTTTATACATACACTTCGGTCCCATTATTGCGAGCGTACTCGCGGAATTTTTTAATTAATTTGCCCGTAATAGCCCCCGGCGTCCCGTTGCCTACTTTTCTACCATCAACTTCTATAACCGGGATAACTTCCGCAGCCGTTCCAGTAAGAAAGCATTCCTCGGCTACGTATAGTTCATGCCGGGTAAAAGGAGTCTCTTCTACTTCCAGTCCCTCACTACGAGCAATTTCCATTACCACGTCCCGGGTAATTCCCCTTAAGATGCCCATATGAGGTGGGGGAGTAAGCAGTTTATTTTCACGACAAATGAAAACATTGTCCCCGGAGCCTTCGGTAACAAAACCCTGACTGTTCAACATAATGGCTTCCAAGACCCCTGCCTGGTTAGCTTCTATTTTCACCAGGACATTGTTAAGATAGTTAAGGGATTTAATCTGGGGATCCAAGGCATCGGGCACGTTGCGCCGGGTGGGGACCGTCACTACTTTTAGTCCCTCCTCATATAGCTTTTCCGGAAACAAACTAATACTGCTGGCAATAATAATGACCGAAGGTTCCACGCATTTAAAAGGATCTAACCCTAAATCCCCTATGCCCCTGGATACCACAATTCTTATGTACGCTTCCTTCAAGTCATTAGCTTTTATCGTATCCACTACTGCTTTTTCCAGTTCTTTCTCCGAGTAAGGAATAGTAAGCATAATGGAATGGGCGGACTGGAAAAGACGTCGGATGTGCTCTTTTAACTTAAAAACTTTCCCGTTGTAAGCCCTGATACCTTCAAATACACCGTCTCCGTAAAGATACCCATGATCAAAAACGGATATTTTGGCTTCCCGTTCTGGAACTAATTTGCCGTTCATAAAGATTTTAGCTTCTTCCATACTAGCCCCTCCGTATCTGATAATTTTGGTGTCTGCCGGAAATGACAAACCCATCCACCCATACAAAAAACCTCCGCCCAAAGGGGCGAAGGCTGGCCTCCGCGGTACCACCCTTTTTACCGCCTATTAGCGGTCACTTCAGGAGTTACCTGCCGATAACGGGGCCTACCGTTTCCAGGTACTGAAATTCCCTGGCAAAGCTCCAAGGTGACGTTCAGCAGTATCTTTTACCGGTTTCCAGCCTCCACCGGCTCTCTGGAAAAAGAAACCTGCCTACTCCCCCTCTTCCTGGCTTTTCTTCATGTTCTACTTTTTCTACTTTCTTTATATTCTACTAAGGAACTGCTTAAATATTAATTTAATTATTGATATGTATTATATCCAGGCCAGGAGGTGATGTCAACCGATTTTTAACCAACCCCTAAAAGTCCGAAAAACGATGATGAACTATAGTAACCTCCTTAGAATTAGCCTCTACATTTTATTTTAAACTTATTTATACTACCTCCTACTTTTCCCTGGAATTTAACCTAAATAAAACTATTTATCTTCTTACAGCCCTGGCCTGCTTCTCAGGCAGAAAATCTTATCAACAGCACCTCTCCTTCCTTCACCTGGTAATCCTTCCCTTCTGCCCGGGAACTTCCAGTTTCACGGGCTCGAGCCATGCCTCCCGCCTTGACCAACTCCTCCCAGTTTATCACTTCTACCCCCCGAAAACCGGTCTGCATATCGGTGTGAATCTTCCCTGCTGCTTGCCAGGCGGTGGTTCCCTTCTGTATAAGCCAGGCCCTTGCTTCTTCCCCTTTGATGGTAAAAAAGGTGATGAGCTGTAAAAGCTCATAGCACCGGTCTACGATGACTTTTACCATGTCTTTCGTTAGAGAAAATTCTTCCTGGAAGGCTTCTCTTTCCTCCTCATTTAACTCTCTCAATTCTTGCTCCAGTTTGCAGCTAATGCTTAACCAGGGGGCTTTTTGTGATTCCACATAATTTTTTATCACCACTGAAACTTCCTCATTCATGCTGTCTTCATCTCGGTTCAGCACATACAGCACCTGTTTGTTGGTGAGGAGATGCAGTTCTTCCATAAAATGTTCTTCGCCGGATGCGGGTATAAACGTGCGGGCAGGCTTTTCTTTATCCAGGTGGTTTTTCAACCTTTCTAAAAATTCTTGTTCTTTTTTTGCTCCTCGATCGCCTAAACGTGCTACTTTGGCGGTTTTACTTATCCTTTTTTCCACCGTTTCCAGGTCTGCCAGGATCAGCTCCACATTAACATCCCTGGCTTGGTCCACCATACTCTCCGGAGGTTCTTTGCCTTCTCCGGTAAGAGAAAATTCACCTAGCACATGAATCAATAAATCCATTTCCCTCAACTGGGCCAAAAACTGATTGCCCAACCCTTCTCCCTGGCTGGCCCCCTTAACCAGGCCGGCTACGTCTACCACCTGGAGGCTGGCAAAGGTGGTTTTGGAAGAGCCCACGGTGTAAGCGAGTTGCTCCAGGCGATCATCTTGAATTGGAACCAATCCCCGGTTGGGATTGACTGTCGAAAAAGGATAAGGGGCAATTTCCACCGGAATAGAAGTCAGCAACTGAAAAAGGGTCGATTTCCCAGCATTAGGAGCCCCTACGATTCCACAACTTAGTGACAATTAACCTATCTCCTCCTGCTAATCATTGTTCCTCTTGCTCAGCTTCTTCTATTATTTCTCGCACTCTTTTTTCAAATTTAGCCCGGGGCAACAAAACGCTACGACCACAATTGAGGCATTTGATGCGAAAATCCATGCCTACCCGTATGATTTTCCACCGATTGTCACCGCAAGGATGTTCTTTTTTTAACCGCACCACCTGCCCCAGCTCATATTGCCTCATACTATCACCGTAATTCTTCCTGGCGTTGATCCAGTACTTCCTGGATCTCCCTGAAGACCTCATTGATATCCTGGTTACCATCCACCGTATCCAACAAACCTCTTTCCTGGTAATACGCTACCAGCGGTTCGGTCTGCTCTTTAAATACATTCAGGCGCTGCTTTACTGTTTCTAAGCTGTCATCTTCCCGCTGATAAAGCTCTCCGCCACATTGATCGCACACATTGCGCACCTGGGGTGGGTTGAACTTTAAATGGTAAGTGGCTCCACACTCCCTGCAGATTCTCCTTCCCGTTAAACGGGAAACCAACTCGTCTTCTCCTACTTCAATGTAGATCACAGAGTTCAATCCTCTGCCCATATCTTCCAAGACTTGCTGCAGTTGATGGGCCTGCTCTAAAGTGCGGGGGAAACCGTCTAACAAGGCTCCAGACTGGCAATCTGGCTCTTTCAGCCTCTCTTTGACTATGTTTACCACTACTTCGTCAGGAACCAGCTCGCCCTGGTCCAAATATTCCTTGGCCTGTTTGCCCAAACTGGTGCCTTTTTTAATGGAGGCCCTGAGAATATCTCCAGTTGATATATGAGTTAATTTATAACGATCCACGATTTCCTCAGCTTGGGTTCCTTTTCCTGCTCCGGGGGGACCTAACAATATTACCAGCATTTTGCTACCTCCTAACTGTCTGGTTAATTGCACCACTATATTTCTTAATTACAAAAATAGCGGCCAGCCTTTGTTATCAGCTCCGCCATAATAAATTTCTGCAGCAGATTTCAGAATCCTCCCAGCTAAGATAAAAAGAAGGGAGGAAAAGAAAGACTCTACTGGCAAAAATCCCTCCATTGCTTAAAAAGGGGACGACAAGCAATTGTTCCCCTGACTGATAACCCTTTCTTATAAAACTGGGGGGTCTACAATGATAAAAACCAAAACTGTAGATTAATGGGATTCCATAAACCACTTCTCCATCCATTTTTTCAACATTATTTTTTTAGGGGGAGGGTTAAAAGTGTTTCAAGGAAGTGTTCCAAGGAAGTGTTCCAAGGGAGGATTGATTCATTGGTAGGATTGATTCATTAAGCGTTAACCAAAGCAACCAAGGAGGGTTAGGCTTGTGCGGCCTTTTGCCCAAAGGGTTGGACCTTATCCTTAGGAGTTTTCTCTTCCTTATTATCTTGATGAGAGGTAGAGGTAGAATCCTTCTTCATTTTACATTTACCGTTAAAAACTGCCCCTTCCGCAATGGACAGACCACAAGTCTCCACACTGCCCCTCAACCTTGCCCCTGGCTCAAGCTTGGTAAGGTTCTCCACTTCCACATCCCCGTTAACCTCACCGAATATCTTTACTTCTTTCGCTTTTATCCCTCCGTCAACCACACTGCCTTCAGAAATATATACACTCTCTTCGGCAAAGATGCTTCCCTCTACTTTTCCTTCCACCCAAACGTGGTTTTTGGTTATCAGGTTACCCTGCAGAATGGTATGCTCCCCAATCACAGTAGTAGTTTTTTTATTCTTTTCCGCTTTGTTAGCCATCAACCCCATGACTTTCCTCCATTCTAAGTTCTTTCACCACGGAAGCATATTTTGCATCCAGGGTTATTCTTCCTTTTCCAAATCCAGCTCCGGTGGCTCTAAATCTACTGCCTCCGACAGTTCTTGGTTCATTTTTTCAATACCTTTCAGCTTCTCTTCCAGGTATTCCATTTCTTGCTGCAACTCTTCCTTCGATTCTTCCTGGGACCGGTAAACTTCCTCCAAATAAATATTTTCCTGGGCCAGGTCTCTCCACTGGTGATATTGATATATTGCTCCCAGCGCTCCCGCTATCAACCCGAGGGCCACCAAAACTGCCAACTGAAAGGCCCATAAAGGCAGGCGAAAGCGGTAACTTTTTCCTCCCCACCAGGGAGTTATCACCATAGTAAAACACTTGGGCTTTCTTCTCACGGTTCTTTCCTCCCAAGGACGGCTTGGTTGTCGGCAAAGTCCCCTTCCCACTCTGCTATCATCTTTTGAGCTTCGGAAAGGGCTTTAATCTCTTCTTCGCTTAAATGGTAATTGCTTTCTCCCTTTTCAATATCCTTGGCATATATGCGAGTTTCTTCTCTGCCAAACAAGCTAGTTATTACCACCCCGTGGTTTTGTCGGTTCAAAAAAGCCAACGAAAAACTTAAATTGCTCCCCGTGTCTTGGAAAGCGTTAAAACGCTTTAAGCCTACCCCGGTAAAAGAGTGCTCCGCTAACTTTTTCAATTGGGAGGCGACCTGCTCGTTTTTATTCTTTAATTCTTCCTGTCCCTGCTGCACCTGCTCCACCGTTTTCAAGTGGTGCCACAAAACATCCTCCAGGTCTTTCCCCTCCGCCCCGGCGAGCAGCCTGCGATAACGTTTCCGCATTTGGGATAGTTTAATTAAGGCTGTGGCGGATAAGGCCAAGGATAAAATTACCGTCATTAGAAGGACGGCTAACAGTATACCTAAATTCTCTTCCCAGTTGATTATTAAGCCTTCTATGACTAACTCCTCCTATCTCATTATTTTGTAATGTTACTACTCAGGCCTTTAAAAAGCTAAGATGGTCAGGTTGCTAATGGCAGAGTGACTGTCAACGAGAGATAGAAGTAGCCGGCGAAGCCTTGCCCGGTAGCTGGCCGACACCTGGTTTCAGTGCCGCCTCGGCCCGGAGCCGGTACTGCGGCTGCATCTTTTTAATCAGTCGAGCGCCGGCGACTGTCGAGAGTAACCTGCCAAGGGGTAAAGGCTGAGCCCTGCACTTGCTTTGGAATTGACCGGAACGAAGCCATAGCGACCTGATAGAGAATTGATAGAATGAGTAGTTACTTTGTAATTATGCTTGTTTAATGTAGTTCCAGAATCTTTTTTTCCTCAATGCTTGCTTCTGTCCTGGTTAAGCTTAAATAAGCCAACCTGTCACCGAGGATAGATGAGGGGGTGTTTCACGTGAAACTTTATTTGGCTTTTTCTTTGCCCTCTGAAATTATGGACACCACCCTTTCCAAGTCTTCCTGGCTAAAATAAGCTATTTCAATAACTCCCCCTTGCTTTTGAGGGTTAATCTTTACTTTGGTGCCCAACCTCTTTTGCAGGGTTTCCTTAAGCTCATGGTGAAACAAGCTGTCCTGATCATCATCTTTTTTTTCGTCTTTGAGTTTTGCCTTTTTCTCTTCCTTTCTGCCTTGCAGCAGTTCTTTAACCATGCTTTCCACTTCCCTGGCGGAATAATGCCCCCCTATTACCCGCTGAGCCAGCTCTTCCTGCGATGCGGGATCCTTTACACTCAACAGGGGGCGGGCCTGCCCTTCAGATATTACCCCTCTGGACAGAGCGTCCTGCACGGCTTGGGGTAGCGACAGAAGGCGCAGGGTATTAGCTATCGAAGATCTGCTCCTGCCAATCCTCTTAGAAAGCTCCTCCTGAGTAAGTGAAAATTCATCAATTAACTTTCGGTACGCGTAAGCCTCTTCCAGTGGGTTTAAATCTTCTCGCTGCAAGTTTTCTATCAATGCTACCTGCATCATGATTTGAGGTTCCACTTCTCTAATGATTGCAGGTATATACTCCCGTTCCGCGATTTTTGCCGCCCGCCACCTTCTTTCTCCCGTGACCAGGTAAAATTGTTCCCCTTCTTCCAGCGTTAAAATCACTGGCTGTAAAACTCCGTGCTCTTTGATGGATTCCGCCAGCTCCTTTAACTTCTCCTGGTCAAAACTCTTCCTCGGCTGGTAAGGGTTGGGGCGAATCCTCATTACTTCTACTTCTCGGATTTCGGCCCGGTCATATTGTTTTTCTTCCAATTCGGGTATTAATGCTCCCAACCCTTTTCCCAGCCCTCTTTTCCCTTTACTCATTTGCTTATCACCTCACGAGCAAGCTGGAGATACACTTCGCTTCCTTTGCTTCTAGCGTCATATTCCATGATTGGCTTGCCGTGACTAGGCGCCTCACTAAGCCTTACGTTCCTGGGTATGACACTTTGATAAACCAGATCCTGAAAATAGTTTTTGACTTCAGCTGCCACTTGGCTAGAAAGATTGGTGCGAGCATCAAACATAGTTAATACTACCCCTTCAACTGCCAAATTCTCATTAAGATGGTGCTTCACCAATTCTATGGTGTTCATCAATTGCCCCAATCCCTCTAAAGCGTAGTATTCGCACTGTATTGGGATCATGAGTACATCTGCTGCTGACAATGCATTGATGGTTAAAAGACCCAAAGAGGGAGGGCAGTCAATTAAAGTATAATCGTACTTATCCCTTATCTTAGTAAGGGCCTCCCTAAGCTTTACCTCCCGGGAAACAGTGGATACCAGTTCTATTTCTGCTCCCGCTAACTGAATAGTGGCAGGAACTACATCCAGATGTTCTTTTCCTGTATTCCTAATAATGTTTTCCGCTGGATATCCGTTTATCAAAACATCATATATGCAGTTTTTGATTGCATTCTTTTCCATCCCCAGGCCGCTGGTAGCGTTCCCCTGGGGATCGATATCTACCATCAGCACACTCATCCCTAAGTATGCCAGAGCCTCACTCAAATTGATGGCGGTAGTGGTTTTTCCCACTCCCCCCTTTTGGTTAGCTATCGCTATTACCTTTCCCATCAGTTGCCCCCATATACCGAAAGTTAAGTGTTGCTGTTCAGGTTGATAATGTTCGAGTTAACCTGTAACTATAACCTACGCGACCTGATAAAGAATTGATAAACTGTAGTTACTATTTAGTTAAATGGTTGCCGTAAAAATAATATTCGTTGGAAGACAGCTTTTTCCTTTAAATGTCTTAAAATATTATTTTCGGTCCGCTTCTTTGCGAAGTCCAAATTTTTGATCTTGTTCTTTGGGCAGCTTGATAACGATTTGATAATTTTCTTCATCTTCTTCTTCCTGTACTTCAGGAGTAAGTCCGGCGTTTTCTATGATATTAACTGCTTGTCTTATGGTATTTATAAATATTCTTAGATCCCTTACTACTCCCCGGTGCCCTTTAGCCGTTTTCTTCTCTTTAACCTGGCTGGGCTGTTCTTTAAGTTGGTTTATTCTTTTCTCAGCTTGTTGCACATTCAACCCCTGTTCTATTATAGCTTTAACTGCCCGTAGCTGGTCATTCTCATCTTCTAACTGCAACAAAGCCCGGGCATGCCTTTCCGTTATCTGTTCACTCTTTAAATATTCTTTTATAGAATCCGGTAACCGGAGTAATCTCATTTTGTTGGCGATAGAGGATTGACTCTTGCCTAATCTCTGAGCCAAAACTTCCTGGGTTAAATTAAACTCATGGATTAATCTCTCATACCCTTCCGCTTCTTCTACGCAGCTTAAATTTTCTCTCTGCAGATTCTCTATTAAAGCTACCGTAGCCAATGCGTTATCAGACAGCTCTTTTACTACACATCGTATATTGGTCCATCCCAGTCTCTGGCAAGCAAGTAGCCTTCTTTCTCCCACTACCAGCTGGTATTCACCCCGATAAGGCCGGACCATTACCGGTTGCAATAATCCATAGGTCTTAATGGACTGGGACAATTCTTTGATCTTTTCTTCGTCGAAATTATTGCGGGGCTGGAATGGATTAGTGCTAATCTGTTTAATAGGGATCTCTTCTACCCGGTCGTTCTCCCCAGATAGGTGCCACCGTGTCATAGTTCTGCCCGGTTCCTTCATAAACTACTACCACCACCCCTCTTGTATTCCTATCATATAATTAAATTCTATAGTGGAAACCAGGTTACCTTCTGAGGAAATTTTTAAACCACAAATTTCCCTGGCGGTCATCTGGCCTTCTTTAAGCCGGTTAAAGGGGTTGCCTTTTCGCTCTGCCTGGTTTTCGAGGATAATTCTCCGGAGTGGTATTTATTTTCTCTAATACCACCATTTTCCGCTTTTCTCCAGTCAAAAGCTGGTATTCATATACCTTGCTCACCTCTCCGCCGCAAGCTTTCATGGCTGGCTGACTCTCTTTTAATTCTTGGGAAACCTCCTCGCCTTTGTACAGGATTAACTTTCCCCCAATTTTTAATAAAGGTAGCCCCCATTCCGATAAAACAGAAATTGCAGCTACCGCCCGTGCTACCACTCCATCATAGCTTTCCCGCACCTCTCTATTTCTGGCAGCAATTTCCGCCCGCTGGTTAATGAAGCTTACTCCTGAGAGCTGCATTTGTCTAGTAAGGTACTTTAAAAAGTTAATTTTCTTGCGAGAGGAATCCAAAAACACCCATAAATAAGCAGGATGATGAAGTTTAAGAGGCATCCCGGGAAATCCGGCACCGCTGCCCAAATCACAGATCTCCGGAGGGGAATCCCTGGAAGTATCAAATACGGTCTTCTCTGCTCTTAAAGCCTGAAACCCCAGCAAGGAGTCCAGATAATGCTTGTTGATTATTTCCTCCATACTAAGGTCTCCCATAAGGTTTAAATTTTGGTTTTCTTCTTTTATGCGCTGCAAGTAAAATGCCGCCTTATCCAGGGCCTGAGGCTTCCAAACAATGCAGGAGGCTTGTAAAGCCTTTTCTAAATCCCTTTTGATTTTTTCCATATCATTCATTAGTTTATCAGCTCTTAGTAAAAGTATTAAAGAATTTCTAAAGAAGTTAGCAACTACTTTCCAATACAAAAGTTTTGGAAAACATATTCCAACAAGTCTTCATCGGCATTCTCCCCAATAATTTCACCAAGTTTACTCTCCGCCCGGTATACTTCCATAGAAATAATATCCAGGGGGCCTTCTTCCTGTAACAATTGGTGCACCTCTGACAGGGTTTCGTAGGCTTCTTCTAACGCCTGTTGGTGTCTTTCCGATACCAACATTAATGGGCCTTCCTTCCCCTCTTCCAGGTTTTCCACCCATTCTGCCAGACTTTCTTCCAATTGATCAATTCCTTCACCAGTTTTTGCTGATATTTTAAAGGTTTTAGCTCCGGGAATCCAGGCCTCCATATCTTCCCAGGTAATTATGTTCTCTTGATCAACCTTGTTTACTGCTACCCAGGTTTCCTTTTCTTTTTGCTTTAACTTTTCAATAATCTCTCTATCTTCCCTATCCATTCCCTGGATTCCATCTAACATTAATAAAACCAAATGGGAGGAATCTGCGGCATCCAGGGCCCGATCCACTCCCAATCTCTCTACCGGATCTTCGGTTTTGCGTATACCAGCAGTATCTACCAGGCGTACCGGTATTCCACCCAGTTCAATTAATTCCTCCAGGGTGTCCCGCGTGGTTCCCGGTATCTCTGTAACAATAGCCCGCTG
>CAZXDQ010000021.1:0-473 GCA_964639405.1 uncultured Syntrophomonadaceae bacterium
TAGTCACCAGGATTTTTGTTAGAGAGAAGTTCTTGGTTTGTTTGGGGCATTTATTATTGACTGTGGAAGGGTTAAGCCTTATAGTATACTCATACTTATACAGATTTTGGAGGATACTTTGATTAACCAGCTCATATTTGATTTTGACGGTACCCTGGCTGACACTCGCGAAATATTAGAGGAAGTGTTCTATAGAATAGCGGAAAAACACCGCCTTCCGCTTCTGTCGGAAGAAGAAGTAGAGCATATGCGGGGGTTGCCCATCAGAGAACGCTTTCGGGAATGGGGGGTCCCTATTACTCGCCTTCCGGTTTTGTTTCGAGATTTTCGCCGGTTCTTTGATCAAATAGAAAAAGTACCCCCGCCCTATCCGGGGGTTATTGAGATGATACGGGCTTTACAGGCGCAGCGGTTGGAGTTGAGCTTAATCTCTTCAAACAGCCGGCCTCTTATTTTAAAATTTTTACAGCACT
>CAZXDQ010000021.1:483-13009 GCA_964639405.1 uncultured Syntrophomonadaceae bacterium
ATAGACAGTTTCCAACCGGTTATTTCTACTTCCGGGATGTTCGGCAAACACCGCTATATCGGTAGGCTCCTCAAGGAAAAAAAACGATCTGGGGAAGAAGCCCTCTATGTTGGGGATGAACTGCGGGACGTTCAGGCATGTAAAAAAGTTTCGGTAAAAGTAGCTGCTGTTACCTGGGGATACGATAAGGTAGAACTATTGGAGCAAGGCCACCCCGATTTTCTAATCCATCATCCCCTGGACTTGCCGGAGTTGGTGGCAATGATCAATGGGGATGGCAAAAATACCAATTTTTAACTAAAAGAAAGCATATGAGGTAAAGGGGTGGATCAGGTTGACAGACTTTATCTCTTTAAGGGGAGGGCTTACCAATCAATATTTATTCCCTTTTCAGGGTGGTTATCTGCAAGTGGAGGCGGGCGATGATCGAGAATTTTCTCATTACCTCCGCCAATTAAGCAGGGCAGGGGTGGACCCAAGGGAAATACGCTATTTATTATTGACCCATCATCACGGCGACCATGCTGGATTTGCTGCCCGTTTGCGGGAATTAGCCGGTTGCCGCCTTATTATCCATCGAGAAGCCTGTAACCCGCTGCAAAGGGGCAGAAATGCTCGCCTGCCCGGAGGAGGATTCACCAACCGTCGGGTACTTTACTCCCTTTGGCTGCAATCGAAAATTTCCCGGGCTTCTCGGCTGTCCACCAGCTTCCCCCCAGTGGAGATAGAATCTTATGACATCATCTTGGAAGGTGACGAATTTGAGCTGCTGCCTTCCCTGGGAATTCAGGGCAGCATCCTTCATACTCCCGGTCACACCCCCGATTCTATTTCCCTCCTTCTGGAAGACGGCTCCTGCTTTTGTGGCGATGCCGTGATGAGTTCTTCCCAGTGGTTGGGGGTAAAATACTGTTGTATTTATCTGGCGGATGTGGAAGAAAACTACCGCAGCTGGCGCAGAATGATAGATGCCGGAGCCCGTTGGTTTTTTCCAGCCCATGGGAAACCCGTTTCCCGGGAAAAGCTCCAGCGCTACCTGGATTGTCTACAGCAGGAAGATTTGATAACCCTGAGGCAGCTGCTGAAGAAGACCAAATAACCCCAATGCCACAGGGGGGACGGGGTACGTGGTCCCTCCACCCCTCTCCAAGGATATTTAAATTTCTTATAAATAATTAAAGCTTAACCCTGGTGATAAGCTGTTTCCTCCTCTTGTAAAGCTTGTTGAACCTTCTTTTCTGGGTAGCGCCGAAACATTAGAAAACCAGCCAGGCCGGCTAAAGATACCAGCAGTATGGTCAACTGCACGCCTAACGGTTCCGTTACGCTGCGCCCGAAGCTGGAAAGAAGAAAACTAAAAACCCCTCCTGCCAGTGCTATAGTGGCTTTTATGGGCACAGCTCGGGCTGCAAAGAAGGTGCCTTCTCTGCGCTCGCCGGTTTTTACTGCCTCCGAGCGGGCAATCTCAGCAATGGTAGGGTTCACTAAGATGCTGAAGGCTGCTGAGGGGATTCCGGCCAGAGCAAATACCACCAAACTGAGGTAGAAATAAATACCTTCCATATTAAAGCTCATCAGAAATATTGCCATAGCGCAACCGCTAAGAAGTAAAGCGCAGTAGGTAAGCAAGTTGGATTTGCCCCACTTTTTAGCTGCTTGGTTGATAAAGGGGAAGGAAAGCAGGGCACTGCCCAGGAGCAGGATTGCCAGCACCGTCATGAATCTCTGCTCTTGGCGAAAGATTACCACAGCGTAATACATCATGCCTAAAGTAACGATATTCATAGAAAACTGCATAAAAACTTCTCCCCCTACAAAGCGTCGAAAAGGGAGCACTTTTGAAACTTCCGCTAGCGCCGTGATAAGGCTCACCGGTGGGGATTCTACTTTCTTGCAGTGCCGGGCTTCATTAAAGCTAAAAGAAGCTAAATAAAGCAGAAGCAAGGATGGGAAAGTAGCAGTTAATACCC
This sequence comes from uncultured Syntrophomonadaceae bacterium, assembly GCA_964639405.1. Classification (GTDB taxonomy): domain Bacteria; phylum Bacillota; class Dethiobacteria; order DTU022; family PWGO01; genus CAZXDQ01. The sequence goes on from CAZXDQ010000021.1 coordinate 2,454, forward strand.
CCCATTGATAGGAGGCGCGCAGAGATACTCCGCTGTCCTGGAGGAGGCTTACCCCTTCTGGGAACAAAACAGTGATAAGTATCATACCAAGCATGCCTCCTAAAGCCACCATGGTGGAGATATTGATACGAGTAGCGTCGGTGTGGCCCAATTCCGAAATCAATGCCAGGTAGGGATTTACATAAGCGGTGAAAGCCAGGTAGAAGAGTCCCATCATTATAGCTAACCAAAGTCCATGGAGCAGGGTTTCCTGCTCACCCAGGGGAGGATAAAAAACCATTACAGTGAAGGCGGAAAGGGGGAGGGCGCTTCCCAACAAAAAAGGGCGGCGGCGCCCCAAGGACCAGCGGGAGTTGTCGCTCCAATGGGCGATCAAAGGATCAGCCAGAGCATCTATTATTCTTCCCAAGGCCAGGGCAATTCCCAAAAGGGTAACTACTCCCCAGAAGGGTTCTTCGGGCGCCAGGTGGGGGATTTGATATTCCCGGGGAGGGTGAAAGTAAAAGGGCACATACAAGAGGAGCAATCTTTCCAACATGGTGAATGCAGCGCTGCCTGCGGCGAATCCCCACTGGTTCTTTCTGGGAAGGGTTTCTACTGCTGAGTTCGATTTTCCCTCCACCCCTTATCTCCTCCTTATTGCTGGTTCTCCGGTAAGGATTCAAAACAATAGCATAGCGTTTACAGCTTTAAATAGCTTATCAAAATTACTGCTTCGAGCGCTACCGGCTTGGTATTTTCAAGTAGTTACGTATTTTTTAGGTTATGTTTGGTGGCATGTTTTGGTGTTATACTACCATGTTATTTATTGTTATTCGGCCTACATCTACCCTTGCTTGCTTTTGCTGTTACTCTTGCAGTTACATTAACACAAGTTGGGGTTATTTTCAGCAGAAAATAATTTGGCCCCCGGAAGAAAAATTCAAAAAGTATTAGCCCTCTATTTTGTTTACCAGATGGCTGAAGCTGCCCAGAGAACAAGGCTTCCACCTCACCTTTGCTTGGCTTAGAGCTACAGTATTTCCGGGCTGATTTACGGATTATTCCCGGCAAACTAACTTTCCTTTGAAGCTCCCGAAAATAGAGAAACAGGGTAAAAAATACCAATGGATAGAAAGAAATTTAAGTAGCAGGAAAATCGCATTTTTTAGCCAAATCTACTGTATAAGTTACTTTGAAGCCATTACCATGACAGTAAAACTAATACGGGGCGGTGAGATTTGTGACTAAAGTATTGGTAACCAGAGAAATTCCGGAAGAAGGAAGGAAAAAGCTGGAGAAGGATATGGAAGTGGTGGTTAATACTGCCGATAGACCTATCACTAAAGAAGAACTGCAAGAAGGACTTCAAGATGCGGATGCCCTCTATTGTATGTTGGTGGATAAGATAGACCGGGAAGTGCTGGAGGCTGCCCCTCGTCTTAAAGTGATAGCCAACATGGCTGTGGGGGTAGACAACATTGATCTGGAAGCCTGTACCGAAAAGGGTATTGTAGTGACCAATACTCCGGGAGTACTAACCGATGCCACGGCGGATTTAGCGTGGGCTCTGCTTTTAGCGGTTTCCCGCTGTATTGTAGAAGGAGATCGTTACGTCCGGGATGAAAAATTTAACGGTTGGGCTCCTTTGCTGTTGGTGGGAGGTGACTTGAAGGGCATGAACCTGGGCATTATAGGTATGGGTCGTATTGGTCAGGCGGTAGCCCGACGAGGTTTGGGTTTTGGTATGAACATCCTCTACTACCAGAGGAATCGCCTTTTTGAAGAAGAAGAAAGGGAACTGGAAGCTACCTACCTTCCCCTGGATGACCTGGTTCGCCAGGCAGATTATCTTACCCTGCACTTACCTTATTATCCAGAAGTGCATCATATTATTAATGGGGAAAGGCTGCAAATGATGAAGTCTACAGCTTACCTGATCAACACTGCCCGGGGAGCTCACGTGGATGAACGGGCTTTGGTAAAGTGCTTACAGGAAGGAGTTATTGCCGGGGCTGGTTTGGATGTTTACGAAAGGGAACCTCACTTGGCTCCGGGACTGGTGGAGCTTAACAACGTAGTGTTGGCACCCCATACTGGCAGCGCCACTGCCTGGACGCGCCGCACCATGGCTCTTATGTCTGCGGAAAGCATTGTGAAGGTGTTAAAGGGGGAAAAACCGGACTACGTAGTTAATTCCCAGGTCTATAAGTAACCCCTTAGAGATAAACCCGGGAAGGTTTAAAGGAATTGTAGCTAATAAAGGTATGATTGCCAAATTTGATACAGGAGGGAGAGAATAGCCTTGGAAACACAGGGAAGTGAGATGGTTCCGAGCAAAGAACTGGAGAGACGAATAAACGCCCTTCAGGTGGGCATGAAGGAACAGGGGATAGAGGGAGCCCTGTTGGTTGAAAGAGCGGATTTATATTATTTTACCGGCACTGGCCAGAGCGGGCATTTATTTGTTCCCTCTCAGGGGGAGCCCCAGTTGTTGGTTCGCAAAAATTTGCGTAGAGCTTGTCAGGAAAGCAATCTGTCCCGAGTGGTTTCTTTTGAAAATTGGGAGCAGTTAAGCGAGATCATGAAAACTCTGGTTCCCGAAGGGAGAAAAATAGGTTTAGAACTTGATTTGCTGCCGGTCAAACAGTATTTTCGCTATCAGAAGCGCCTTCCTTCTTATGAATTTGTGGATGTTTCTCCAATTATTCGCCAGATAAGAGCAGTTAAAACTTCCTGGGAATTGGAACGCCAGTTCAAGGCCGCCAAACTGTCGGAAGAGGCGTTTGGCTATGCTCGGGAAATTCTGCAGGAAGGCATGACCGAAATAGAATTGGCGGGTAAGGTAGAAGGTTTTTTGAGGAGTCGAGGTCATTTGGGACCCATCCGCATGCGGGGTTTCAATCAAGAGCTGTACTTTGGTCATATTATGGCAGGAGCCAACGCTGCTAAGCCTAGCTATTTTGATGGCCCCACTGGAGGTCCTGGCTTGCACCCCTCTTTTCCTCAAGGGGCAGGAACCGGTCTAATCCGGAAGGGTGAGCCGGTGCTGATAGATTTTGTTACTGTGCGCCAGGGATACATGGTAGATCAGACGCGGATTTTTTCCTTGGGAGAGCTACCCTCTCATCTGCAAGAGGCTTACCGGGTAGCTGTGGAGATAAAACAGGACTTGGCTTCCCGGGGGCAAGCAGGGGTCCCTGCTGGAGATCTGTTTGGCAGAGCATGGGAAATGGCCGAGAAGGCAGGGCTTTCGGAGCATTTCCTGGGATACGAGGAGAAAATTAATTTTGTGGGACACGGGGTCGGCTTGGAAGTGGACGAAGCTCCCATTATTGCCCGAGGTGTGGAAGCCCCCTTAGAAGAAGGGATGGTTTTTGCTCTGGAACCCAAGTTTACTTTCCCGGAGGAAGGGGTAGTAGGCATAGAAGACACTTTTGTAGTTCGAGGAGATTGCTTGGAGCAGATTACTTCCTTTGAAGAAGAAAAAATTGAAATAAGTGTATAATCTAGCCTTCTCTTCAGGAAGAAAAAAACAATAAGCCTGCCCAATTATGGCTTAAACCCCTGGTAGAATCTGCTGGCTCTTATTTGCAGCCAGCAGATTTTTGCTTGTTAGACCAACTTAGACCAAAAGAAAACAGTTAATCTATAAGCCCAGGTGGTTAGATTACAAGCCGTTGGTCATAGAGGAAAAAGTTTCCTGGAGCAGTTTCTCCAGGACCTCAGGGAGTCCCTGGATACCTACCTGCATAAAGCCCTGTATGATGGCGCTAACTGCTTCATCTCGGCTGAAGCCGCGGCTCATCAAGTATTCCACTGATTCTTCGCTTACCGGTCCTACTGCTGCTTCGTGAGTCAGATCGGCTTGAGGGGCTCCTTCTACCCAAAGTTCCGGCACCGCGTTCATTTCCGCATGGGAGGAGAGGAGCATGCCTGAGCACTCCAGGTGAGCTTGGGCATCGTTGCTTCGGGCTTTTAACCTACCCCTCATCATCACCTGGGATTTTTCTGTGCCTAAAGAACGGCTTATTGATTCTCCCCGGGTTCCTTTACCGTTGAGTTCAATTAAAGAGCCCATGTCCAGCTCTGCATCCTGCTGACCGTAAATTATGGAGTTGAATCTGGTCCGGGCACCGTCTCCTTTGAGCACGGCTCGAGGGTAAGATTGGATGGAACGGACCGGCTTCAACAGCAGATAGTTATTGATGAAAGTGGCGTCGTCTTCAACAATTATACCCGTCCGGGGTCTTACATGGAAATTTTCGGTCCAGTTGTGGACCATGGTGAAGGTAAGCTGGGCTCCTTTCTGAATAAAGAACTCGGATACCCCCAAATGGAATCCTTCTTCTGCTTGGGGAGTAACGGTGCATCCGGTGATGATTTGGGCTTGCGAGTTTTCTTCGGCTAAAACAATATTGTGCACCCTCTGACTGGCTTCAGCTTCATCCAAAAGGAGGCACGATTGGATAGGATCTTCTACTTTTGCCCCCGCCAAGATGCGGATGAAATAGCCTCCTTTCCCCAGCAGTTCCACCTGGGCAGTATACTTGTCCATATCTACTGCTACCGCTTGCCACCAATAGTCCCACAGCCAGGGGTATTTAACCAGAGCATCTTCTATCTTCATGATCTCTACTTTTCCATCGTACGCTTCCTGCACTTTTTGATAGATTACCTCGTCTCCTTGTTGGAAGAAGGAGCCCGATCTATTTTCTTCGCTGGACACCAGACCGGAAAGCAGGGAGGCTTCTTTAATTCTCTGGTCCAGACTCTCCAGGGATTCCACCGGAGGTGCTTTCGAGGTGGAGGCATGTTGTGGCACATCGATATCAGAGGCGTAAGCTGCTTTTTTCTCCAGGGCCTGCCGAGCTCTGCTTTCCAATTCTTTTTTCCGTTCTTCTATTGAAATCTTTGACATTCCACACACCCCTCAAAACCGTTTTTGGTAACTTCTTCGAACAAATCCCAGGGATTCCCTGAACAGATAATCTTTTTGTCCAGCATTACATGTCCCCTATCTGCATTGAGAAAATCCATGATATGTCCAGTGTGAGTAATAACTAGCGCGGACTTATTTCTTTCCACGACTTTGCCCGTTTTTAGCAATCGCTTTAAAGCTTCACCAATTACGTTAATATTTACCATATCTACCCCCGATTCCGGTTCGTCTACCAGGACCAGCCGGGGATCCTGCACCAGTAGCTGCAGCATTTCCGAACGTTTCATTTCGCCGCCGGAAAAGTTTTGGTTTACTCCCCGGTCCAGGAGATGACGGCATTGCAGGGCGTCTATTTTCTCTTCCAGGTCCTTGGTGCCGTATTTCTCCTGGGTTTTAGTTAGCAGACCTTCCAGGGACAACTCCGGGATAACAGGGGATCGCTGTAAGGCCATCCCTATTCCCCGTCGAGCCCGCTCATCTACGGGAAGTGCAGTGATATCTTCACTATCCAGGTAAATTTTACCTCGAACCTCCAGATTCCCCAAACCCATGATGGCTTTTAGCAGGGTAGATTTGCCGGAACCGTTGGGCCCCAGCAGGATGTGGACTTCCCCTCGAGGTATTTCCAGAGAAACATCCCGGAGAATTTCTTCACCTTCCAGTTCCACGCTAAGATTTTCTATTTTGAGCACCATCACCACTCCATTATTAATTTTTTTAGAGACCTTTTTAAATACCTTAGTAAAAGATTTTTGGCTTAACCGCTGTCAGGAGGGTTAACCAAATTAATTTATAAAAGCTCTGTAGAGGATGCCAATTTCATGATCCTCTAGTTTTCCCCCTCTCCCATTATGGCAGGTTACAGTTTTTACTGAAAGGCTGGAATGTTAATGCGCTGGTTGATGGAAATTAAGGTAGTAATTTAAAGGGATTTTGATAATTTAAGTGTTTTTCTGGTTTTAGTTTGCAAAAAAATTTGATATGAAAGCATTGTAGCAGTTGCAGAAGCCGGTGTCAATTTGTTTTGGAATTTGCTTCAAAATAATTCAAAATATTTTTTGAAACTAATTGACAATAAGGAGAAAAGACTGTAAGCTGATCTTAAAGATCCTGGGCCGTGTCCTGGATGGTTGCTCGGAATAGCCGGGGGAGGATAGTTTATTAACCCTTTATTGGGCTGGGAATAGGGGCTTTTTATTACGGTTATCCTGTTAGGGCTGTTCTGGGGTGAAAGCAGCAATCTATTGGCAGCGGGGGAGAAAATTATAGTCAATAGCGGAAAAGTGCTTTGTAGACAAGGCCTTTATTCGGGGAATCAGCGGCTTGTCTTGCTGAAGAGATTTCATAAAAGGAGTAGTCACTAGGGTGGGGAAAAAATTACTGCTGCAGCTTCTTAATGTTTTGGGCCTGGTAATGGTGTTGGGAACTAATTATGCCGCCAATGCAGTCCCCCTAAATAATCTCACCACCGGCGAGGTATCGGACTTTTATCCCAACCTGTTTACTCCAGCCGGGGTAACATTTGCTATTTGGGGGCTCATTTATATTTTACTTTTGGGCTTCTGCCTCTATCAGATCCGGGATTGGTTTACTTCTCGCCAAAAGGAAATGCCTTATCTCTATGCGATAGGCTATCTGTTTTTTGTTTCCTGTCTGCTTAATTCAGCCTGGATTTTTGCCTGGCATTACCTGCAGCCTTTCCTTTCCCTGCTCATTATAGTAGCCCTCCTGCTGGTCCTGATAAAGATTTACCTTAACTTAAGAGTAGGGAAGGAAGCAGTGGTTTTTTCTTTTTCCTCTTTGCATCCGCCAGGGGAGGGCGGAGATCTCTCTGCTTCAGAGGGCCCTTCTACCGAGTTTTCTTCGAAAGTAACTCCAGCTTCCCCCAAAGCTTCGCCGGCGGTTAGTTTTTGGGAAATGCTGTTAGTTCAACTGCCCTTCCGCTTGTATTTGGGGTGGATCATAGTGGCTACCCTGGCTAATACTACCGCTCTGCTGGTTCATTTGGAATGGGATGGCTGGGGGATGTCGGAAGCTTTTTGGACGCTAGTTTTAATTGGTGCGGCAACGATTATAACCCTGGCATTTTTAAAATTGCACCGGGACCTGGCGGTAGCCATGGTATCTCTATGGGCTCTACTGGGAATAATCATTAAACGACTGGAAACGGATCCGGTAGTGTGGCCGGTGGTAATAGGCGCCATGGCAGCCATGGTAATTATTGCAGTGGTAGCTGCCTTTAACTATCCGAGGGCCTGGAAACGCTACTTGAGCAGTTGAGTTTGCTGATAAGAGGGAAATTATCAGGAGCACAAATACCCAAAGGGTTCTTGCTTATTTTAATGGGTGGTTTTAGGAGTTACTGCTCAGTGGTCTTTGCCAAGATCGCCAGAAAGTTAATATTAATTGCTTGATTATTCATAGCACGTCTCATTTAAGTTCAAGTGTTGATATTGGGTTAAAACAGCTCAAAAAAATCCCTCCAAGATTAGTGCAGATAATGAAACCAAGCAGGTAAACAAAATAATTTAAGCTTACCCACCACAGATTTTAAAAGAGCATTTTATTATGCCAATCCTGCTTTTCCCAGGAGTTTTTAACAGGAGGTGGAACCGTTGTCTACAGTATTGGCCATTTCTTCTAGCCCCCGGCGCAATGGTAACAGTGAACTGGTGCTTCGCTCTCTGGTTCAAGGGGTAGAAGATTCCGGCTCGGATGCCCACGTAGTACGTCTAAACGAACTCAAGTTTCGACCCTGTCAGGGGTGCGAAAGATGCGCAGCCACTGGAGACTGTATTCAAAAGGATGATATGGAAAACCTTTATCCCCAAGTAGTTTCGGCCAGCGGGTTGGTGCTGGCTACTCCCGTTTATTTTGGCAGCATGTCTGCCCAGTTGAAAATGTTTATCGACCGCTTTCAGTGCTGGTGGCATGCCAAATATAGGCTGCAGGCCCCTAAAGTGGATGGGGAAGAAAGGAGGCCGGGTTTTTTCATTTGCGTGGGAGGACAAAGGAAAAAAGACTACTGCGAAAATGCTCTGGAGATTGCCAGGTTCTTTTTTCAGAGCATCAACTTTCACTATACCGACTGTTTATGCTATCGGGGAATAGATGAAAAGGGGGCGATAAAGGAGCATTCCACCGCTTTGCAGGAGGCTTGGGAAGCGGGGGCAGAATTCGCCCAAGGCATGGCAAATTAGCAATAAATGGGACCGGCTGCTTTTAATAGTTTTTTTCGGAACTTCTGGGGACAAACTTTTTGGTTTACGCAGGTTTCTAAAGGCTTATAGTTGAGCCCTGATTAAATATAAAACGGCTAAAGATTTATCCATATCCATATCCAAAGGCGGAGGTATGGGAATAAAGTATATTTATTAGGTGTTTGTTAAAATGCCTTTTAAATATAAATCAAATTGAATGAGAGGAGTAAAATTTATGAACGAAGAAAGCAAGTGCCCGGTAACGGGCAGAACCACCCAAAACCCCACTGTAATTGGGGGACCCTCTATCCGGGATTGGTGGCCTCACCTCTTAAACCTGAAGATGCTTCATCAGAATTCAGAGCTGGTAAATCCTTTGGGTAAAGACTTCAACTATGCAGAAGAATTTAAAAAGCTGGATTTAGAAGCTGTTAAACAAGACTTATATGAATTAATGACCGACTCCCAGGATTGGTGGCCTGCTGATTACGGTCACTACGGTGGTCTTTTTATCCGGATGGCCTGGCACAGCGCAGGCACTTACCGTAAGGGTGATGGCCGCGGAGGCGGGGGGACGGGGAGCCAACGCTTAGCCCCTCTCAACAGCTGGCCGGACAATGCCAATCTGGACAAGGCACGCCTTTTGTTATGGCCCATCAAGCAGAAATATGGCAACAAGATCTCCTGGGCAGATCTTATGATCCTTGCCGGCAATTGCGCCCTCGAGTCGATGGGATTCAAGACCTTTGGTTTTGGGGGCGGGCGCGAGGATGTTTGGGAACCGGAAGAAGATACTTACTGGGGGCCTGAGAGCGAATGGCTTGGGGACAAACGTTATACCGGCGACCGGGAACTGGAGAATCCCCTCGCTGCTGTCCAGATGGGGTTGATTTATGTGAATCCAGAAGGACCCAACGGCGAGCCCGATGCCCTGGCTTCAGCCCGTGATATCAGGGAAGTCTTTGATCGGATGGCCATGAACGACGAAGAAACGGTGGCTCTGATAGCCGGGGGTCACACCTTCGGCAAATGTCACGGGGCCGCCCCGGATTCTTATTTAGGCCCCGAGCCCGAGGGTGCCAGCATTGAGGAACAAGGATTGGGCTGGAGAAATAGTTACGGTAAGGGTAAAGGCCGTGATACTATCACCAGCGGCATTGAAGGAGCTTGGACCCCCACCCCGACCAGGTGGGATAATAGCTACTTAGAGACCCTATTTAAGTACGATTGGAATCTCGTCAAGAGCCCTGCTGGAGCTTATCAATGGGTTCCTTCGGACCCGGAAGCAGCTAATACGGTGCCGGATGCCGAAGATCCTTCCCTTCGGCATGCTCCTATGATGACCACAGCAGACCTTGCTTTAAGGATGGATCCTGCTTATAAAAAGATTGCCAAGAGATTCCTTGACCACCCCCAAGAGCTTGAGGAAGCCTTTGCCCGGGCGTGGTTCAAATTGACTCACCGGGATATGGGTCCACGCTCGCGTTATCTAGGGCCGGAAGTTCCTGAGGAAGAGTTGATCTGGCAAGACCCGGTGCCTGCAGTCGATCATGAGTTGATTGACGCAAAGGATATCGCAAACCTCAAGGGCCAAATCATGGCTTCGGGCCTCTCTATTTCCCAACTGGTATACACAGCCTGGTCTTCAGCGTCTACCTTCCGGGGCTCCGATAAACGCGGCGGAGCAAACGGGGCGCGCATCCGCCTTGAGCCGCAGAAAGATTGGGAAGTGAATCAGCCAAACCAACTTAGCAGAGTACTTGAAACCCTTGAAAAAATCCAGGAAGAGTTCAACCGGGGGCAGTCAGGAGCAAAGAGAGTTTCCCTCGCCGACCTGATCGTTTTGGGAGGAGGTGCGGCTATAGAACAGGCTGCCAAGAACGCCGGTCACCAGGTGACCGTACCTTTTTCCCCTGGGCGCACGGATGCATTACCGGAGCAGACCGACGTGGAGGCGTTCTCAGTGCTAGAGCCAGCAGCGGATGGATTCCGCAACTACCTAAAAAAGAAATATTCTATAACTGCCGAGGAATTATTGTTAGATCGGGCCCAGCTGTTGACCTTGACTGCTCCTGAGATGACCGTTCTGCTGGGGGGCATGCGTGTTTTAAACACCAATTTCCAGCAGTCTCCACACGGTGTTTTTACCAAGAACCCGGAAGCGCTCACCAATGATTTTTTCGTAAACCTTCTCGATACCAACATAACTTGGAAAGCAACCTCTAAAGAAGACGAGGTGTTCGAGGGTCGGGATTACACCACGGGAGAACTCAAGTGGACCGGAACCCGGGTGGACCTCATTTTTGGTTCAAACTCCCAACTTCGGGCCATCGCGGAGGTCTATGCTGGTGACGATTCTCAGGATAAGTTCTTACAGGATTTTGTTTCTGCCTGGAACAAGGTGATGAACGCAGACCGTTTTGACCTTTCCTGAA
>CAZXDQ010000022.1:0-12560 GCA_964639405.1 uncultured Syntrophomonadaceae bacterium
CTGTAAAACCTCATCCAGCATCTGCAGCAGCCTTTCCTGGTCTTGAGGCAAATGGCCCTTCAAGGGAAGGTAATTCGAGGCGTGATTACTGCGGAATACACAGGAAGATAGTTCCAGGTCTTGAAGCATGAGGCGTATTTCTTCCAGTATTTCCATCGGCTCCAAGGGAACAAACTCTCCCTTTTCCGCCCAGCGGGTCATAGGAGCCCCTGGGGCCAACATCAAGCTTAAAAAGGCAAGGTAGTCGGGGTCCATTTGGCTTAACAGGACAGCAGTATCCTGAGCATGGCGCCCCATCAATTCTTTCCCGCCCAAGCCGTTGATGACAGTCACCGAAAGGGTTATTCCGCCTTCCCTGGCTATTCTGCCGGCTTCCACCATTTCCTCCCGGGTAGCGCCTTTGTTGACCTTCTCCAGCAACTCCTGATTTCCCGTTTCCACCCCCAAATAGGCCAGGGTTAGGCCTGCCTCCCTTAGGAGGCCAAGTTGTTCTACCCCTTTGTCCAAAATATCCTGGGGGTTGGCATAAACACTGACTCTTTCCAGGTAAGGAAAAGCTTCATAAAGGCGGGATAATATCTGCAGCAGTTGCTCGGTGGGAATGGCCAGGGAGTTCCCGTCAGCTAAAAACACCCTTTTAACTTCCTTAATTTGCTTTGCTACCTCTTCGATATCGGCAAAGATTTCGGAAAGCTCCCGCACGCGGAATTTTTTGTTTTTATACATGGAACAAAAAGCACATTTATTGTGGGAACAACCCACAGTTGCCTGTAAGATCAAGCTTCCTGCTTCGCTGGGGGGACGATAAATATCTCCTTCATAGCGCATAATTTTTCTTTTTGGCTCTCCTGCTGTCCAGCAAACTAACTCCGGAAGAGCCTAAAAAGCCCACCTCTCCTTTATGGCATCAATTTCAGTTTTCCAAGTCTTTTTTCCTTCTTTTCTTCCTCCCGTATTATAACATACCAACCGAACCAAAGGACTTCAATAAAAACCCGGAGCAGGGAAGGGCCCCAAAGACTCCGGGTTAAAGAGATGAATTAACTGTATTAATCGCACTAACCTTGCCCACTGTATGACTAGGGATCCCAAGCTCAAAAAAGCAGAAACTATATTCGTAACTTCGCAGGCTACCCTCGACACTCGCCGGCACTCAACTGATTAAAAAGATGCAGTGGTAGTACCGGCTCCGGGTCGAGGCGGCACTGAAACCAGGTGCCGGCCTGCTACCGGGCAAGGCTTCGCCGGCTACTTTTAGCACTCGTGGACAGTCACTCCGCCATTAGCAACTTAACCATCTTCGCTTTTAAAGGCCTGAGTATTAACCTATATTCTTCCTGTTTCTATTGATCCTGAACAGCGTATCCTTTAGAGGGACCAGTGTCGGCTGGAGTTCCTGCCAGGCGGGCCAAGTAAGCAGAGCCCAATCTCTGGATGTGCTGATCCACGCTGTCAAAATAATTCATATGCTCCTGTTCGTGGTCAATAATGGTTTCAAAAAGCTTCATAGTAATGCTGTCTCCGTTGTCGCTGCACACCTGCAGAAATTGATTGTACGCATCAATTGCAGTTTCTTCCTGCTCCACGTTAAAGGGAAAGATGTCTTCAGCAGATTGTCCCTTTTCTATTCCACCGGCCAATTCAGCAGTAGGTTCCCCGCCCAATTCCTGCACTCTTTCCGCCAAAAATTCCGCATGCCGCATTTCGTCTATGGCAATAAGCTTAACATTGGCTGCCAGTTCTCCGTAGTCCATATCATCTAACCGGTAATGCTGGTGCATATACTGGTGGATAGCCTGCAGTTCCATAGATCGGGCTTTGTTCAACACTTCAATAACTTTCTGCTTTTTATCTTCTCTGGCACTCATACCTTTTTCCTCCTTTGTCAATAATTTTCCATTCAATTTCATTATAACTACCTTTAGCTGGAATGAAAAGAGGTTTTCTTTCTACGGTTCCATTTTTTTCTAATTAACTGGGTCGGTACTCCTTAAAGCCCCCTCGCTGCAAGAAGGAAGACAGCAAGTTGATGGCAGCCTCCAGATCCCGGGAGTGGACCATTTCGTTTACGGTATGCACATAACGGCAGGGCACCGAAAGAGTGACCACCGGTATCCCCTCCCGGGTGATCTGCATGGCTCCGGCATCGGTGCCTCCCCGAGGAAGAATTTCCAATTGGTAAGGAATTTCTTCCTGCTGGGCTATCTCTTTCATGGTTTTCACCAGGCGGCGGTCCGAAATGGAAGCTGAATCCATAATTTTTATCCCTACCCCCTCTCCCATCCGGGTCACCTGCTCTGCTTCCTCTCCACCGGGGAAATCAGCAGAAAGGGTAGTGTCCAGGGCCACCCCTATATCCGGGTCCAAGCCAAAAGCGGAAGTCAAAGCTCCCCGCAGCCCCACTTCTTCCTGGGTGGTGGCCACCAGGTAAATCTCCCCAGCCGATGCTTGCAGCTGGCGAACTCCCTCCAGCATTACCAGGACCCCTGCCCGGTTGTCCATGGCTTTACTGCTGTAAGTGTCTCCTAGGGGCACAAATTCCTGGCGCAAACTGACCGCATCTCCCACTTCCACCAACTCTTTAACCCGTTCCGCAGGAAGTCCCACATCGATAAAGAAATCTTTGATCTGCAGCTGCTTCTTTTTCTCCTCCTCGGTAAGAATATGAATGGGCTTGGTAGCCGGAGACAAGTTTCCCGGCAGGTCTTCTTTGCCGTGGACCGTGACCCGCTGCGCCATCAAAGTCCTGGGGTCAAAACCTCCCACTGGCTGCAGGCGGAGAAATCCTTTGTCATCGATGTACTTTACTAAAAAACCAATCTCATCCATATGAGCCGCCAACATGACCCTCCCTTGGCCGGTTCCTTTTTTGATCCCTACCAGATTGCCCAGGGCGTCGGAGCGAACCTCATCACAGATACTTTCCATTTCCCCTCTGACTACCGCACTGATCTGCTCCTCCCTCCCCGCTACTCCCGGGGTTTGAGTAAGCTTGCGAAGCAATTCCATCCCCAATACCTCCTTTAAGTTTTCCTCAACTACTTCGCCTCCACTCCTTCCCTCTCCTCCCAACTCCAAAATCCGGGTCTATAGGGACCAGGGGGACGGGGTACCTGGTCCCTTCTAAATAATAAAAGTAACTACACAGTCTATCAATTCTCTATCAGGTCGCTATGGCTTCCTTTCGGGTCAACTCGAAAGCAAGCGCACGGCTCAGCCTTTACCCTTTCCCAGGCTACCCTCGACCGTCGCCGGCACTCAACTGATTAAAAAGATGCAGTTGCAGTACCGGCTCCGGGTCGAGGCGGCACTGAAACCAGGCGCCGGCCTGCTACCGGGTAAGGCTTCGCCGGCTACTTCTATCTCTCGTGGACAGTCACTCCGCCATTAGCAACCTAACCATCTTAGCTTTTTAAAGGCCTGAGTAGTAACTAAAAAGAAGCAGATGAATAGGGCATTTAGAGATTCCGAGGGGCCAGGTACCCCGTCCCCCTGGTCCCTAGAAACGGAAATTCGGGAAAAATAGAATCAGGGAGGATTTACCCCCCGTCCATAGAGAATTAGATGGCAGGGGGTCAAGGGAGGCAGACCTTAAGCACCAAGTGGGTGCCTGGAATAAAACCGTCCCTTGCTGTTGCTTTTTAGCTGCCATATTATAAAAGTATAAGAAAATTATTTAAGGTATGGTTACTACATAATGAAACTAGGAGGTTCACTATGAGAATCTTGGTATTAACCCAAGGAAAATACGGCCACCGCATTTTGGAGCATATAAAAAATTTTTCCCCCGGGGATTGGCAAATTTTTTCCGAAGAAATTCCCCCCATTACTGAACCTATAGTGGAAGAACCGGATGACTATATAGACACAGATTTACCGCCTGTTGACCTTATCTTGCATTTAGGGGAACAGGCTCAAGCAGCCCATTTAATCCCCGATATAGTTCGGGTTACCGGCGCCCAGGGAGTTGTAGCCTCCATTGACAATTCTGCCTGGATTCCCCTGGGGCTGAGGAACCAACTCCGCCGGGAGTTGGCTCGTCAAGAAGTGACCATTGTTTTCCCGGAACCCCTGTGTTCTTTAGATAAAGAAAAAGTAGGTTTCTATTATTCCAACCAAGAACCTTACACCAACGAATTAATCAGCTATTTTGCCCGGCACTTTGGTAGACCTCAGCTGGAGGTAGAAGTAAACGATGAAGGCTATATAGAAAAGGCGGAAGTTAAAAGAGGATCCCCCTGCGGCTCCACCCACTACACCGTAAAGCGCATTTTGGGCCTGGAAGCTAAAAACGCTATTCCTCAAGCGGGCCTCATGTGTTTACATTATCCCTGTTTAGCTTCCATGCAGTTTGAAAGGGGAGAACACGGTATAGATACTATCATGCACACATCCGGCAGAGTGTTTAACGAATCTTTGGAAAAAGCCTTGGAACCCTGGCTGGAAAAAGAAAAATAAATGGTAACTGCAGTCTATCAATTCTCTATCAGGTCGCTATGGCTTCCTTCCGGGTCAACTCCGCCATTAGCAACCTGACCATCTTCGCTATTTTAAGGCCTGAGTAGTAACAATACATTAGTAACAATAAATGTAAAGAAGCAACTGTTCAACACCAAAGATCCTTGACTCTGTCTAAAGATCCTTAAATTTTGAAGAGTTGATTTTTTAAACTGCTTGGATGATAGCCTCCCAAGGCTCATCTAGTTAGAGAAAGGCGGAGTTAAGACGGAGTTATAGAAATTTTGGAGATCATAGCCGCAGCCAAAAGGGGAAGCAGCAGGTAAAACAAGGGTAGGGGAAAGAGATAATAATGAAAAGAAGCTACAGTTAAGAATCCTCCAGCCACGGTAATGGGAAGCCCCCAAAAATGCTTTCCTTTGGGGGATCGGTTTGTCTGAGCACTATTAAACCTGGCTAAGCGGTATGCACCGCACACCAAAAAGATAATCAGCAGAATGCCCAACCAAAAAGGCTCAAAAGGCAGAATGATCCAGCACAATACAGCAGGAGCCACCCCAAAGGACACCAGATCACTTAAAGAATCCAGCTGTTTTCCAAATTCGCTGCTGGCGTCCAAACGGCGGGCCAGTTTGCCATCAAAATAATCCAGGGCTACCCCTATCAAGATAGTGATCACCGCTTCCCGGTACCAACCCATAAAAGTAAATTTAATGGCACAAAGTCCCATGGTTAAATTCAAAAAGGTAAGCAAGTGGGGTAAGTTTTTTACCCATGGAACCTCCCGGAGGTATTCCTTAACCCCATACCACTTTTTCTGCAATCCATAATAATACTCCCACTTTTTACCCATCATAGAATCAGCCCGCCCATTTTGAATTCTCCACTAAAAAAAAAGTCGCCAGCCTCTCTTTACCCCCGGGTTAAAGTATCCCTAGGCGATAACAAATCCTCGATTACTTCCCGAGCCCGGTCCGGAGTTCTGGGAGAGTAAGGGGAGGTTTTAAAAGCCTCTGCCAGCAGAGGCACTTGCAAAGAGGCTGCGATCATCTCTTCCTCGCATTCTAAGACTTCCGGGGAGCCCTGCTTGAGGATCCGCCCTTCGGAAAGGAGCACTACTTCATCCGCCCAGGCATAAGCCAAATCTACATCGTGAGCTGCCGCCAATACAGTTTTTCCCTCGCTGTTTAGTTGATCCAAAAGAAAACGAACTTCCCGGCTTACCTGGGGATCCAAGCCGGAGAAAGGCTCGTCCAAAACCAGCATCTCAGGTTCCATAGCTAAAACTGCTGCAATAGCTATCCGTTTTTTTTGCCCCCAACTCAATTGATAAGGAGAAGCTTCCTGTAATCCTTCCGCCCTTATCTTGGATAGAATATGAAAAACTTTGGGCGCTATTTGTTCTTCACCCCATCGATAATTACGCAACCCAAAAGCTATTTCGTCATAAACAGTAGTGGAAATAAGCTGATTGTCGGGGTTCTCAAAGACCATGCCCGCTTTTTTCCTTATTTCCCTGCGGGTTCTCTTCTCTACTGGAGTGCCAAAGATCTCCACCCTTCCCCTCTGGGGCAAATGCAGCCCGTTAAGGTGATAGAAAAGGGTGGTCTTCCCACTGCCATTGGCCCCTAAAAATACTACCTTCTTCCCCTTCTCTATCTCCAAATTGATGCCTTCCAGCGCCGGGGGACTCTCCTGCTCCCTGGCAGAATAGGAAAAGGATAAGCCTTCAATCTTTACCGCTTTCACCTAAAGCACTCCCCTGTCCATCCAGATTAAACACCCCACCACTAGAAAAACTGCCAATGTTTTCCCCAGGTCTTTAATTCCCAGCTTTGGTTTGGATGAGCCCTGAAAAGGAACGCCTCCGTCAAAACCCCGGGCTTCCATAGACTTCAGCACTACTTCTGATCGGTCTAAAGCCTTTAAAAACAGAATTCCCACCGTTTCTCCGTAAATCTTCAAAGTATGGACATCCAGCCTGGGCTCGAAACCCCGAGAATACAAACCCCTAAAAGTATCGCTAACCATTTCCCGAAAAAGAAACGTGTAGCGGTAAGACAGAAGAAGCACAGTTACCAGCACCGGGGGCAGCCTCATTTGGGATAAAGCTCGGAAGTACTCTTCCACGGGCTGAGTACCCAACACCAACACAGTAGCCGTGAGGGAGGCCAACGCCTTAAAACTTACCGTGCCTCCCAAGTAGGCACTGTCCCCCAGATGTTCTACTCCCCTCCCCAAGAGGAGCCCCAAAAACACAAACAGCAAAAATGGGAACACCCATCTTACCCTTTCGCCCCAATAAGAAAGGGGTATCTTGGCAGTAACCAGGGCGCAGACCGCTAACACAAAGGCAACCCCTGTCCATAGGAGAGAATCTAAAAAGATCACCCCCATAACAAACACCAGAAGAGAAACTAGTTTGGCCCTGGAATCCCATTGCTTCCCCCACGAAGCCGGTATCCCTTCTAAGTTAAGCTTCCCGTCCTCCCCACCGAAGTGGCTCTTTTCTCCCATATTTCCCCCCATAATTGATCCCTCTCCGGAGCTTATTTAGTGAATAAATGAGTAGCCCTTATCAAGGAGGGGCGCACCTTGTTTAGATAGCGCAGGGCAAAGCCAGTGAGGGGAGCTTCCACCACCAATCCCAAAACCAAATGGCTGAAAAGAATAAAATTGATCAATGAAAAATATCCCATACCGTAACGCTCATCGCTGAAATACATAACCACCGCCAGGAAAATCCCCACCAGGATAGTGGCCACCGCCCCGCACAGGGCTCCCCTGCCTAGTACAGTGGGCATCCTGGATCTGAGCATCACAAACCCCTGGGCTGAAATTAAGGCAGGCACCACCACCAGCAAAGTATTGATGCCCAAAGTGCTTATCCCTCCGTACTGCAGCAAAAAAGCCTGAAGCCCCAACCCCACCAACACCGCTATAACTGCTTTACTTCCCAGTAAAATCCCTAACAAAGCCGCCAACATGGGGTGTACACAAGTAGGGCCGGGAAGAGGCAGGGAGACCAGTGAAACCACAAAAAAAGCGCCTGTCAACAAGCTGATCTTGGGTAGTTCACTGGTCCTGGTCCGGGATACTGCATAGGCAGTCATAGCTCCCGTTGCCGCCAATCCAGTAGTGACTACCGGCACACTTAAAACCCCGTCAGGAATATGCATGTTTTATCCTCCGTTTTCAGCTGATAACCATCTAAATCTAAATCGACAGAAATATTCATGTCTGGTTTTCTACTTCCACGCCTGCCCCAAGAGTTCTCAGGAAACGCTCTGAGAAGCCCGCTCAATGATCTCTTCCAACTGCTCCTGTTGAATATGAGGATAGCGACGCTGCAGATCTAATTTGATCTGTTTATAGCTCCAACAGCAGTCAATTAACACTTGCGCCCTCTGAATAACTGCGTAAGCCAAAGCGTAATTCAAAGATTATCCCTCCTCTCAATAATGAACCAAAAATAAAGCAGTAACCGAAAACTGCCTTTACGCGCCAATAATTCGGCTCATAGCAAAAGTTCCTTTCCCTTAATAATCAACTAGATCTTCCCGCTGGTATCTACTTGTTGCCAATCAAAAAACCCCGGCATAGAGACCGGGGATCCTTTGAGCACAAAAAATCACCTCCTCTATCCCTCGTAGAGCAGTGGTGAGCTAAAACAGGCAGGTCTCCTGGCTCGAGTTCTTAGCCGGACATGCGCCTTCCCGGAATCTTGACCGCTTCCAGTGGCTCATGCAAGCCGGCTCCCTCTCACAGTGGCGGGGCCGCACCGGATTCACACCGGTTTCCCTTTACACCCCCAAGGGGGCACCTGCTTTAGTCACTATGCAATTTTTAATTTTTTATCTTAGAAAGGATAATATCAGAATTTGCCGGCAGTGTCAATGTTTCTGACCTGTTCTGCAGGTTGGTGACCTTATATGAATTCTTTCTTCCCGCAGGAAGCCGGAACCATAAAAGCGAATATGCTATTTAAACCATTAATTAAAATCATCAACTAAAAGAACCATTTAACAAAGAACAATGTTACTGAACAAATTAATATAGTATAATATGGGGAGAAACCCTGCCCAGTAAAGTCGGATAACCACCAGGGAAAATTAAAGAAGTTTCTTGAAAATATGATTTTTGGAAAGTATAACTTTAGAGAAAGAAGCTTTTAAGGAAGTAAGATTTAAGATGGAAAGATTTTAAGGAGGAAAAATTATAGGGAGGAAATAACCATGAGTGTGTTAAAAGCAATCGGCAACACCCCCATTATCGAGCTGACCAATGTAAATTCCCGCTCCTCCAAGGTGCGCATCCTCTGTAAACTGGAAGGCAACAATCCAGGGGGGTCAATTAAAGATCGTCCCGCTTACTACATGATCCAGAAGGCAGAAGAAACCGGGCAACTTAAAAAGGGCACCGGAATACTGGAATCCACTTCCGGCAATACCGGTATAGCCCTGGCCATGATCGGAGCAGCCAAAGGATACTCAGTCACCCTGGTAATGCCTGCCTGTGTTAGCGCAGAAAGGAGCCGCATCCTTGAAGCCTTCGGAGCGGAAGTTATTCTTTCTCCCTCAGAGGAGAGCACTGATGGAGCAATCAAAAAGGCCTATCAGATAATGGAAAACAATCCCGGCAAGTACTACATGCCCGATCAGTTCAGCAACGAAAACAATACCCGGGCCCATTACGAAACCACTGGCCCGGAGATATACCAGCAGACTGGGGGAGATATTGATGTCCTGGTAGCTGGAATGGGCACTACGGGAACTTTGATGGGCACTTCCCAATACTTGAAAGAACAAAACCCCCGGATATCTATAGTAGGAGTAGAACCCTCCCAGGGTCATTCTATCCAGGGGCTAAAGAATATGGACGAGGCCATAGTGCCCCAAGTTTATCGCCCCCAACTATTGGATGAAAAGATTAACATCGGGGATGAAGAAGCCTTCCAAATAGCCCGAACCATGGCGATTCATGAAGGGGTTTTTGTGGGAATGTCCAGTGGAGCGGCAGTAGCCGGAGCCCTGCAAGTAGCCAAAAACATGGATGCAGGGACTGTCCTGTGCATACTCCCTGATCGAGGAGACCGCTATTTAAGCACTACCCTGTTCCGCTCTATCTGCGCAGAGTGCGCTCCTTAAGCCTGGAAGCACAGTAAAAAATCTATATTCTTGTAATCCGAGCATTTAATGCAGCAGACCCTTTTTTCTGCACCCAGGCAAAGCCGGGGCAGGAAAAATTAGACTCTAAAATAATTAGGAAGGATTAAAGGAGAAGGAAAAGGAAAAGGAGAGAAAGAAATAAAGGAAGAAAGAAATATTATTTGCAAATTTCAGAATGCTTGAACAGCTGGATGAAGTCCAGGATAAAACGGGCCTCTTCTTCGCTGCAGTCCCGCAGCATGCGAAGCACTGATTGGACATTGGGCTCCAGGAGCAATTCCCGTACTTCCGGGGAGAGCAAATGCAGTAAATCTCGTTGCTCATCCTCCTCTGCCACCAGGTAGCAGGGAGAAATGTTTAAAGCCTCCGACAGTTTTTCCACGGTTTTTAAGGAAGGCTGTACTTTTCCTTGTTCCAGCTGCCCGATAAGTCCTGGAGAAAAACCGGTCATGTTGGCCAGTTTAGACTGAGTTAGCCCCTGTTCTTCTCGCACTGAACGCAGTTTTTTACCCAAAGAGCCGGGAGAAGCCATGAGGTTTTTTACCGGAACCTCCAATACCCCGGCAATTTTATTCAATGCGTTAACCGAAGGAAACACATTGCCGTTTTCTACTTCACAGACGTAGCTTAAAGATAAACCCGACAACTGAGCAAGTTGGCTCTGGGTAAGGGATTTTTCTTCCCGGTGCATCCGAATCCTCTGCCCCAGGTGTATGCATTGCCCGTTGGAAGTTCCTTCTTCCTGCATAAATTCCCGGGAGGAAATGTTTAGTGCTTCACACAACTTGTCCACCATCTTCAAAGAGGGCACTTTCCGACCCCGCTCGATTTCGCTCAGATAAGAAACCGAAACTCCTGCTTTCTCAGCCAATTCCACCAGGGAAAGTTTCTTTTCTGCCCGCAAACCTCTAATGTGCTCCCCTCTAAACATGCAAACTGCTCCTTTTATAACGGTTGGCATCCAGCAGATAGCTGTAAACCAACCTGGTTAAAGCTGAACGCAGCATAACAATACACCTTGCTAACTACACCGACTTTGGTTAAAGCAGCCTTATTATTCTATCCCTTACTACTCCTTGAAATACAAAGCTCCTACCGGACAAACTTCCACGCACTCCTGGCATTCTTCACAGGAAGATTCACCCATAGGCAAATCCATAAAGGTGGAAACCCGCCGGTTAATACTTCTACCAGTAAAACCCAAAACCCCGGTTCCCTTAACCTGGCGATCTTTCCAAACACAGCGTCCACAGAGAACGCACCGGCTGGGATCATAAGCAAAAGTTTGGGGAGTGTCGTCGACAGAATGCTCCCGTTCAATTTGGGGAAACCGCTTTTGCTTCAATTTTAAACCTCGTTCTTTGGCTATTCGCTGTAGAGCGCAATTTTTGTTCTTAGGGCATTGGGCACAGCCAAGACGATGGTCAGAGAGCAGCAGTTCAAAGGCAGTCTTAACCAGCCGATCTACCTTGGGGGTTCGGGTGTGTACCACCATCCCATCGGCAACTCCCCTGGTACAGGAAGTCACCGGCTTATTTTCCCCCTCGATTTCCACAAAACACAAACGGCATCCTCCCAGCGGTCGGTCTTTTTCTTGAATGCCGCAGAGATGGGGGATATATATGTCATGCTCCAACGCGCTCCACAATATCTTTTCTCCCGCTGGAACACTCAACTCCTTACCGTCTATAACTACCTTCACCTTTCGGCTCATAGCTATTTCTCCTCTTTTTGGTATTCGTATAACTTTTCCGGGGGAGAAAGCTTGGCTACTGCATCGTACTCTACAGGGCAAGCTTTCCGGCAGTTATCGCACTTGATGCATTTTTCTTGATCGATAGCTTTTAATCCGTCTTCCCGGGTATAAATTGCTTCGGTGGGACAACTGCCCACACAGGCGCTGCAAAGCTTGCTGCACTTTTTCGGAAGAATAAAGTAAACGGTGAGCTCCCGGCACATTCCTGCTGAACAACGCCCTTCTTCCACGTGGGCCAAGTACTCCTCCCGGAAATAACGGAGGGTGGTAAGCACAGGGTTAGGTGCAGTCCTCCCCAGGTTGCACAGGGAACCTTCTTTGATGTCTTGACCTAACTCTTCCAATTCATTCAGGTCTTCCAAATTGCCTTTGCCCTGGGTAATGCGATCTAGAATGTCTAGCATATGTTTGGTTCCCAGGCGGCAAAAGGTGCACTTCCCGCAGGACTCGGTTTGGGTAAATTCCAGGAAATAACGGGCTACCGAAACCATACAGTCATTCTGATCCATGACCACCAATCCACCGGACCCCATGATAGCCCCGGCATCCTTCAGGGAATCAAAATCTATGGGAATGTCCAGGGCACTATCGGGCAAACACCCCCCGGAAGGCCCGCCAATTTGCACCGCCTTAAATTCTTCGCCATCAGGCACTCCTTCCCCCACCTCGAAGATGAGGTCCCGCAAAGTAGTACCCATGGGCACTTCCACCAACCCCGTCTGGTTTACTTTACCTACCAGAGCAAACACTGCCGTGCCTGGACTGTCAGGAGTGCCCACCGAAGTAAACCAGGAAGCCCCCTGGCTTACAATCTCCGGTACATAAGCAAAAGTTTTTACGTTGTTCAGCAGGGTGGGTTGCCCATGCAAACCGTTTTGCGCCAAACGAGGAGGACGAGTTTGCGGCATACCCGAATGTCCTTCCATAGAACGCACCAAGGCAGTAGCTTCCCCGCACACAAAAGCCCCGGCTCCTTCGAACACTTCCAGCTCAAAGGAAAAGTCACTTCCCAAAACCGATTCTCCCAGCAGCCCCTTGTCTCTGGCCTGCTGCAAAGCTTCCCTAACCCTTGAGTTCGCCAAGGGATATTCAGCCCGAATATACAGATACCCCTGGGAAGCCCCTATCGCATATCCTGCCATGATCATCCCTTCAATAACTTGATGGGGGTTAGATTC
>CAZXDQ010000023.1:0-12435 GCA_964639405.1 uncultured Syntrophomonadaceae bacterium
AACTGGAAAAGAAGAGCTGGTGGAAAGGATTTCTTCGTGTTATTCTGCTCCTGGATTGGGAAACAGATTAGGAAGTATGGGGGAAAAGCGCAATCTTTTCATGGGGTTGTTTAACGCGCCTCAACTGGTGGCTAATGCCTTAAAAACTGCGGTTTGGTCGGCCCGTCTTTTTAAGGAGATGGGGTTCCCAGTTTCCCCAGGACCGGAAGAACAAAGAGGGGATATAGTACAAAAAATTGAATTGGGAGAGGAAAAATTGGTAAAAAGGATGCTTCAAGCAATACAAAAATACTCCCCAGTCGAGTCATATCTAACACCAGAAGCATCGGCAGTCCCCGGCTATGAAGATCCGATAATTATGGCCGCAGGCACTTTTGTGCAGGGGGCTTCTAGTGAACTGTCAGCAGACGCGCCCCTTAGATCTCCCTATATGGTGTTTTTGCAGGGGAGCTTAACTTGGCCCCATGGCTTGATAGCGGTAACTAGAGCAGCAGAAGAAATTTATTATCAATAGCATCTAACCTTGTTTCTTAAATTCTTCTGAACAGCCCTGCTACTCTTCCCAGTATAGTCAGGCTGTGATGATAAGTAGGTGAAAAACTGGGGTTTTCCGGCTGCAGTTTTATCCGTTGGTTGTCCTGGTAGAATCTTTTTACGGTGGCTTCTTCTTCCAGCAAGGCTACCACAATGTCTCCGTTTTTTGCACTGGGTTGGGATTTTACCACTACCAGGTCTCCATCATTTATTCCTGCCCCGGACATGCTTTCTCCCTTGACCCAGAGCATAAAATCTCCTTCTTCTACAGAAAAATAGTCCTGGGGAAGGGGAAAGTAGCCTTCTATATTTTCTTCAGCTAAAATTGGTTCTCCGGCAGTAACTTCGCCTACTACCGGTACTGTTTCAATATTGGCGAGAGTTTTCTTCTTGTCGGACCCCACCAGTATTTCTATAGCTCGTGGCTTGGTAGAATCCTTCCGAATATATCCTTTCTTTTCCAAGGCCTCTAAATGAGCATGGGCAGTAGAACTGGATTGCACTCCCAAGGCTTGACATATTTCCCGTACCGAAGGCGGATAATTTCTTACAGAAACCACCTGCTGCAAATAATCCAACACCTGCTTCTGTTTTTTGGTTAAAGGTTCCATACAGGTCCTCCCGTTTTTTTACCTTATGATAGCATAAAATGCCTTACCTGTAAAACAATAGTTCGATATCTAAGAAGAATAGATTTCTGTGTGATTTAGATGATTAAATTTTAACAGGCGATTTATACCGTTCAGATATGCTTTTACACTGGCTTCAATAATGTCAGTGCTGACCCCTCTCCCATTGATGGTTTTGGTTTTATAAGACAATTTCACGGTTACTTCGCCTAAGGCGTCTCTACCTTCGGTGACAGCGCTCAACTGATAGCTTTCAAGTCGAATATTCAAATCGACGATCTTATTTATGGCGTTGTAAGCAGCATCAATTGGACCGGCGCCGGTGGCAACTTCTTCGAACTTTTCTTCTCCTTTAAGAAGACGAATGATGGCTGCCGGTATACTTTTACTTCCGCTGACAGTTTGTAAAAAGTCCAGTTGATAAGTGGGCTCTGGGAAGGAAAAGTGATCAAAAACCAGGGCTTCCAGATCTTCGGGATAAACTTCTTTCTTTTTGTCAGCCAACTCTAAAAACTTTTGATAGATATCTTCAAACTCATCTCCTGAAGGTTGGTACCCGATTTCTGTCAGATGGTGCTTCAAAGCGTGCCTTCCGGAGCGGGCGGTTAGTACCATTTGACCGGCTTTACCTCCAATAAATTCTGCGTCTACGATTTCATAAGTCTGTTTGTTCTTTAACACTCCGTCTTGATGTACTCCCGAGGAATGGGCAAAAGCATTGGCTCCAACGATGGCTTTGTTGACGGGTAGAGATATACCAGTCAATTTACTTACCAATCTGCTGGTGCGATAAATTTCTTGAAAATTAATATCCGAATAGTAGGAAAAGTAATCCTTTCTTATACGCAGAGCTACCGCAATTTCCTCCAGGGCTGCATTTCCAGCTCTTTCTCCGATGCCATTTATATTACATTCTACCTGCCTAGCACCGTTTTGTACTGCTGCCAAAGAATTACTAACTGCCATACCCAGGTCGTTGTGACAATGGGTGCTAAGGATTATTTGGTCAGTACTAGGAACATTTTCCCTGATTTTGTGGAAAAGGCTGCCGTATTCTTCAGGAACTCCGTAACCTACAGTATCTGGAAGATTAACCACAGTAGCCCCTGCCTTTACCACTGCTTCGATGACGCGGTACATATATTCGGGGCGGGCCCTGGTTGCGTCTTCCAGGGAGTATTCCACATCATGGGTATACTTTTTAGCGTGCTTTACTGCTGCTATAGCTTCTTCTAAGAGGAGTTCGGGATCTCTTTGCAATTTGTGCTGCATGTGGATATCAGAAGCTCCAAGAAAAACATGGATGCGGGGGAGAGAGGCATTTTTAACAGCTTCCCATGCTTGGTCAATGTCATTTTTTACTGTTCGGGCTAAAGCACAGATAATAGGTCCTTGCACTTTACTGGATATTTCCTGGACAGCATTAAGCTCTCCAGGGGAAGAGACGGGGAAACCGGCTTCAATTACGTCTACCTTCAATTTAGCTAGCTGTTCAGCAATTTTAACTTTTTCGTTTAGGTTAAGCCTTGCTCCAGGGGTTTGTTCTCCATCCCTTAAAGTACTGTCGAAGATGTAAACTTTTTCAGCCATTTTTTATAACCTCCTGCCAATTATTTATTATATTAATGTAAATTAGTAACTAAAAAATCCTTTCATCTTGAAAAGAGACGAAAGGATATCCGCGTTACCACTCTTGTTGGCTTACTTCGGTGAAAAGTAAGCCCACCTCAAATCGATAACGGTATTTCCGATCGGTCTTATTCACTCTTAAGCTCAAAATTATTTGCAAGAGAGTTTTCAGCCGACAACTCGCGGAGGAGTTCAGTAAAGTTGGGATACCGTCTTCCAGCAAAAATGACGGCTCTCTGGAACCCCAAACTAACCTTACTAGTTCCGGTCATAGTTATTAAGTAAAAATATTTTTTTGTAGGAGTATAGATAATATTAGTATGGTACGGAGTTTATTTATATACTTAGAATATATTAATAAAAGATCTGCTGCATGTCAACACTATTTGCTGGATATATTGATATTTCGGGAAATTTATTTTGCATCAGTTACTTCCGATAATATATCTTATGTAAACTAAGAAATTATCATCACTTTTCCTGCCTCCCTTTTCGTTTTAACCCAATTTAAATTTAGCAACCTACCTTTTTGTCTTTTAATTTAGCTTTTAACTTAATGCGTTAACTCGTAAAGTTGAATGCTTTCTTTAATCTTAATCTCCCATGACTTTGACCAGCAGGCGCTTAGGTCTCTTGCCGTCGAATTCTGCGTAGTAGATTTGCTGCCAAGGGCCTAGATCCAACTGGGCTTCTGTAACTGGAACTATCACCTGGTGTCCTATCACCATATTTTTTAGGTGGGCGTCACCGTTGTCTTCCCCTGTGCGATGATGATGATATGATTTACCATAGGGAGCTAAACTTTCTAAAAACTCGTCTAAATCTTTTATGAAACCCTCCTCTGCATCATTGATATAAACGCCAGCAGTTATATGTTTGGCGGATATAAGCACCATACCTTCTTGGATGCCGCTTTCTTTTAGTACTTCTTTTATCTGCCTGGTAATGTCAAGATATTCTCTGCGCTTTTCGGTGTTAAAGGTAAGGTTTACAGTGTGGTAATGCATAAACGTCATTCCTCCTTTATGAATTATTAGCAGAATGTGTTATAATTCCTTTAAGCCCTTGTGGATAGGAGGTCGGGATATGAAAATAGGAATTTTTACTGACAGTTACAGGCCTTATACCAGTGGTGTGGTGCGTTCCATAGAAACCTTTACCGGCGAATTTTTAAAATGGGGTCATCAGGTTTATATTTTTGGACCAGACTCTCCTTTAATTCCTCCTCGCCACCAATCCCGTTATCAATCAGAAAAAGGAGTATACAGATTTTTCTCCATTCCCGCCCCTACCTTCTCTGATTACGCTATACCAGTTCCTGTGTCTCTTCAATTACGGTCTACGGTGAAAAAATTAGGCCTGGATATTATCCATGTTCATTCTCCATTTTTATTGGGAAGATTAGGGGCTAGGATGGCAAAAAAGCTGAATATACCTTTGGTGTTTACCTTTCATACTCTCTATGAGCAATATGTCCATTATGTCCCTTTTGCTAAAAATGTCTCTCGCAAGATGGTGAGAAGAATATCTCGAGATTTTTGTAATAGGTGCGATCTGGTAATTACCCCCTCCTCTCCTGTAATGAACCACCTAAAAAGAATGGGGGTAACTACTCCGGTTAACGTTATACCTACTGGTTTGGATTTAGAAGAATTTAAAGACTTGAATCCCCACTGGCTACAAGAAAATTTTCCTATTGAGAAGGAAGACAGGGTGCTGTTGTTTGTAGGGCGACTGGGTAAAGAAAAGAACTTATTTTTTTTGATGAAGTGCTTTAAGGAGGTATTAACCAAGCATTCCCACCTCAAATTAGTGCTTATTGGTAGTGGCCCCCTAGAAAATAGTTTGCGCAATTTAGCTAGAGATTTGGGTATTAAAGATCAAGTAATCTTTACCGGTTTGCTCTCCCGGGAACAAATTGTGCATGCGTACGCCAGCGCGGATATTTTTACGTTCCCCTCTGTTACTGAAACTCAAGGGTTGGTCATTGGTGAAGCTAAAGCTGCAGGATTGCCAGTGGTGGCTATTAATGCGTTCGGAACCTCTGACATGATTAAACATGGAGAAGACGGCTTTTTATGCAAGCCTTCCCGGGAAGATTTCACCAACCGTATAATTGCCCTCCTTGATGAGGTTGAACTATATCAAACTATGCAGAACAAAGCCTTAGAAAATTCAGTTTATCTTTCTTCATCCTATTGCGCAGAAAGGATGTTGCAAAAATATCAAATTATGGTTAATGCTAGTAATTATGACTCTGCTTGAAGATAGAATGTATGCTCTAATGTAATGGTGTCTATGGTTAAGGAAGGTTATTGCTTAAACAACTCAATAGTCCTGTTTATTCGATCTAGGGTTTTCTCTTTCCCCAAAATGGTAACAATATTTGCCAAGTCAGGGCCGTAGGTTTTTCCGCTTACTGCCGCCCGTAAAGGCTTAATAAATTTGGCTGGAGACGTCTGTTGCTCTTTGCTTAGAGCTTTTAAGGTTTGTTGTACCTGGTCAGGGGTATAATTCTCCAATTGAGACAACGCTTCGTTTACTTTTTTCAAGTTTTCTATAGTTTCTTCTTTATTTAACACATTTTCCGCTGCGTCCTCTTCTATTTGATAATGGTCAGTAAAGAAAAAGGCACACAACTCGGGGAATTCTTGTAGTGTTTTTACTCTGTCCCGGGATACGGAGATTATTTCTTTAATTTGTTCTCTTATTTCTGGTGAAGGCTTTGAAGGTACCAACCCTTTTTGTTGAAAAAATGGCAAGGTAAATTTCACCAATTTATCCAGGTCCATTTCCCTGATATAATGACCGTTTATCCAGGTTAGTTTTTCCACATCAAAAACTGCTGCTGTTTTTCCTACTTGGTGGAGGGAAAAGTAATTTAGAGCTTTTTCTACAGTAAAAATCTCTTCTTCTTCAGGAGGAGACCAACCTAACAAGGTTAGGTAATTGACCAGGGCTTCTGGTAAAAATCCTTGCTCTTTAAATTCTTCTACGGAAGTAGCTCCGTGTCTTTTGCTGAGTTTGGAACGATCGGAGGCTAAAATCATGGGAACGTGAGCGTAATATGGGTAGCGTTGTTCTAAAGCCTGGATAGCCATTATTTGCCGGGGAGTGTTGGAAAGATGTTCTTCAGCTCTTATTACATGGGTTATATCCATAGAAATTTCATCTACAGCGCTGGCAAAATTATAGGTAGCCACTCCATTTGATTTCATGATTATAAAGTCATCTAAATGACGATTTTCAAAGGTTATTTCTCCTTTGATGTAGTCTTCGACTACCGTAACTCCTTCTTCTGGGGAACTAAGCCTTACTACAAAGCTTTGCTTTTCCCGAAGAAGTTCATTAATTTTATCTTCCGGCATATTTCGGCAGGTTCCCGGATAAAGGAAGGGTAATCCTTGTTGTTTAGCTTTTTCTCTAGCTGTATTTAGTTCTTCTTCAGTGCAAAAACAACGATAAGCTTTCCCTTTCTGCAGTAGTTCGTTTATTTTTTCTCGATATAGCTTCAAGCGATTAGACTGGTAATAAGGTCCTTCATCCCAATCTATTCCCATCCACTGTAATGAATGAAATATCCCTTCCAAATAGTCTTCTTGAGAGCGAGCCCAATCAGTGTCGTCTATGCGTAACAAAAAGGTACCCTCCTGACTTCTGGCAAAAAGCCAGTTCAAAAGGGCTGTCCGAGCGCCGCCCACATGTAGTTCACCCGTGGGACTGGGCGCAAATCTCACTCTGATCTGATGGTATTGCATGCTTTAACCTCCTTGTTCTAATTCGTTCTAGCTACCGATCAACCTTTATTCAAAGGGAACCTATTTGATTGGTCAAATCCTCCAGGACTTCTCCGCATTCCTGGCGAAAGACTAGATCAGCCACCCCATCAAAGGGAGTGGGTTGTAAATTGATTATAATAAGGCGAGAGGCAAGTTGGGGTAAAGTGGCTACTGGTTGAACCATCAGACTGCTACCTGCTACTATCATCAAATCACATCCCTGTCTTAAATGCTCCACTGCCTGGGAAAAGGCTTCCCCTAAAGTATCCCCGAACAGCACTACTGAAGGACGCAACATACCGTTGCATTCGCAGCGGGGTGGAATTATTTCCTTATCCAACTGGGACAAAATATGCTCAAAGGAAACTTCTTTTTGGCAGCTGGTACAGTAACCGCTTCTAAGATGTCCGTGGACTTCCCAAATATTTCTATTGCCAGCCTTTTGATGAAGCCCATCAATGTTTTGGGTGATTACTCCCCTTAAGAGGCCTTGTTCTTCCAACTGGAAAAGGGCTTGATGGGCTCGATTGGGTTCAGCTTGTCTTAAAGTACGGAATCTGGTGAAGCCGTAAGTGTAAAACTTCTCCGGATTCTGATACAAGACTTGGGCTGTGGAATATTTAGTGGGATCTACTTTTTCCCAAAGACCTGTTCCAGGACTCCTGAAATCAGGTAATCCGCTTTCAGTACTTATACCTGCTCCGGTGAGAACAAAAACCCTGCTACTGGATTTAACCAGTTCTGCAGCTTTTTTAATTTTATCATGGTAAGAAAGCTCTTGCAGAATCCATCACCCTTTCCCAGAAACAATCCACTTGAGTTATTGAGTGAACTTAATTTTCGGATCATAGAATAGACAAGAAGATTCCTGCTGCCACCGCGGAACCAATAACACCTGCTACGTTTGGACCCATAGCATGCATTAGAAGGTAATTATGGGGATTCTCTTGCGCGCCTACCATTTGTGAAACCCTGGCAGCCATAGGGACTGCCGAAACTCCTGCGGAGCCGATAAGGGGGTTTACCTTTCCTTTAGTGAGTTTGCACATCAATTTACCCATCAAGACTCCAGCGGCAGTTCCTAGGGCAAAGGCTGTTATTCCCAGCAATATTATCTGTATGGTTTCCAAGGTTAAAAAATACTCTGCGCTGGCGGTTGCTCCTATCGTTACCCCCAGCAAAATTACTACAATATTATTTAACTCATTTTGTGCTGCTTTACTTAATCTTTCAGTAACCCCGCATTCCCGGAAAAGATTACCCAGCATTAACATTCCCAGGAGAGGTAAAGCTGCAGGGAGCAATAAGCCGGTCAAAACTATTACTATAATAGGAAACAGGATTCGCTCTCTCTGGGTTACCGGCCGCAGCTGCTTCATTACTATACGCCTTTCTTCCTGGGTAGTAAACAGTTTCATTATCGGTGGCTGTATTATTGGAACCAGCGCCATATAAGTGTAAGCTGCTATAGCTATAGCTCCCAGCAGATGAGGGGATTTTATAGAGGCCAGGTATATGGCGGTGGGGCCATCGGCACCGCCGATAATTCCTATAGAACCAGCTTCAGCAGGAGTAAAACCCAATAGCATAGCCCCTAAGAAGGTGGCAAAGATCCCGAATTGGGCAGCGGCCCCCAGCAAAAGGGTTCTGGGATGGGATATTAATGGACCAAAATCAGTTAATGCTCCTACCCCTAAGAAGATTAGAGGAGGATAGATCCCCAAATCAATTCCCATATAGAGGTAATATAAAAGGCCACCTTCTTTCATTAAATCTGCTTCGGGTATATTTACCAACAGGGCACCAAAACCAATGGGGACCAGAAGTAAAGGTTCGTATTTTTTTGCAATACCTAAATACAGAAGGGCCAGTGCTATAACAATCATAAAAAGTTGAGGAAGTCCAATATTTGCGTATCCAGTAGATAGGACAAAAGTTTCCAGCATTTCTAGCATAGCCTTGCCTCCCCGCCTATTCTATTACTACCAGTCTATCTCCGCTGTTTACCGTAGTTCCTTTTTGAGCTAACACCTGGACCACAGTTCCAGAAACCGGGGCAGTAATTTCATTTTCCATTTTCATAGCTTCCAAAATTAGCAATAGATCTCCTTCATTTACTTGATCTCCTTCACTAATCTTAACATCGATTATTGAGCCAGGCATAGGGGCTGCAACAGTGGTTCCACCTTTGGAGGGTTCAGCTCCCTTTTTCCCCTGGGCGGGTGGTGCAGAAGAAGGAGGCGTATCCCCAGGTGCTTCTTCAGCAGGAGCAGATTCCTGTTTGGTCTTATCGACAGGTGCTACTTTTGGCGGAGCCTCGTTTGATTCTGTTTTTGCTGTTCCTTTGGTAGAAGGAGTGGTATCAGGTGCTGGTTTTTCTTCTTCCGCTTCTTCTACTATTACATGGTAAGTATAACCATCTACAGTTACTTTAAATGCTCTTTTCCCCATGTTTTTCCCTCCTTAAGCTTTCTAGTTCTTCGCGCCGGTAAAGCATTTCTTTTATACCCTGCTTTTTCCATGAATTTGTTTCTTTCGAGCTTATTTTTTCTATTTGGGTTATTTGATAAGTTTGTCCGGGATAACTTGTTGCTAAGTAACTATTAAGGGCGGCAGTAATGGCAGCAATTATTTGGGGAGACGGGGTATCTAAAGGTTTAACTTTAGGGGCAAGTTCTTGCTGTTGGGTAAGTTCTTCCCTTCTCCCCAATACTCGACCCAGGAGAGTAATAATCAAATATAATAAAAATAAAGTAAAAAGAACAGTACCAAAGCCTACTATTACAACTTGTAACGCAAATTGTAAATCTCCCATAAAAATATCGAAACCTCCTGTAGCTTCTCTTTTCGTAAAGTTCTTTATAATTATCAGTTGAAGGGAAGGGGCACCTCAAGTTTTTTCTTTTTTATTTGTTGCAAATAACGGTATTCCATGGCTATATAACCCGGATAAAGTTGATCGTCACCGTGAAAATCAGTACCTCCACCTATTAGTAAATTTTCTTCTTGAGCTATCTTTAGATATTTTACACTTTCTTCAAATGCATGTCGAGGGTGATATACTTCCAGTCCGTCTATTCCACAATCTTTTAAACATCTAATAGAATTAATTTCTTCAGAGGTAATTCCTGGATGAGCCAAAAATATTATTGCTCCTGCTTCTCTAAGAAGTTTAATGGCATCTTGGTACTCTAATTTCAAGCGGGGAACATATGCAGGTTTTCCCTGGTTTAAATAAAAATTAAAAGCATCTTCCAGGGAGGAGACATGACCTTTTTTTACTAGTAGCCTGGCTAAGTGTAATCTGCCAGCGGCAGCTTTTCCTGCTTCATTGCTCAGTTCTTTTTCTGTTATAGGTATTTTAAGTTTATTCAACTTTTCCAACATGTGGTGAGCTCTTTGGATGCGATTATTTTTAAGCTGTTGTAAGATATTTTCCAGTTTTCCTGGAATATAAAAAAAATATCCCAACAGGTGTATTTCTCGCTCGGAGTAGTGGCAGCTGATCTCCACTCCAGGCACAATTTCTAATCCGTAAGTTTGTCCAAATTTAAAAGCTTCTGGCAAACCGGCTATAGTATCATGATCAGTCAAGCTAATAGCCTTCAGGTTATTATGCTTGGCTAATAGGACTACTTTTTCCGGAGAAAACAACCCATCTGAAAAGGAGCTGTGTAAATGCAGGTCTATCTTTCCCATTATTTTGCTCCCTTCCTTTTACTTTACTATAAATTAAAAAAGATTTAGGTCAAATAATCCATAGCAATTCTTTCTAAAAATTATATTCTATTTTATAAGGAGGAAAACCTTTTAAATTACTCTACAGAAGAGATATTTTTGCAGGCTCCTTACTCTATTGGGTACAAAAAAACACCCATCACACGTTAGAGGTGTATGGGTTGTTTCATTAGTGAACAATTAAATAGTGACTTATAAGGCCATTCCAAAGACTAACGCGGTTCCACAATTAGTTTTATCGCTGTGCGTTCTTCTCCGTCGATTTCAATGTCGGTAAAAGCAGGAATGCAAATTAGGTCAATTCCGCTGGGAGCTACAAATCCTCTTGCGATAGCTACGGCTTTAACTGCTTGGTTCAGTGCTCCTGCTCCGATAGCCTGAATTTCAGCTGCCCCTCTTTCCCTAAGAACTCCTGCTAGTGCCCCCGCTACAGAGTTAGGATTTGACTTTGCTGAAACCTTTAAAATTTCCATCTTTTTCTTATACCTCCTTGCTCAGTTTGTTCCAGAATTATTACTGAGTTAAACTATTCTATTGTCTTAAGTACATTATTCGAGATAAAAAAATAAAACTCCTGCCTGAATAATAAGAAATTGTTAATAGTTAAAAAGATTCCTGTCAAAAGTTTAGTCACACTAAAGAATAAGAATGAAAGATCCTTTCTATTTTTAAGCTTTTACCCTGTTGTTCATCCAAGAACAGTAGAACAGCGTTTAGTTGCACCTCCGAAGAAGGGGTTACCCTAAGACTGACAGGCATTCCGGTGAGAAATTTGAATAAAGCTTTATCCTTATCCACTCCTATGACAGAATCCCGGGGCGCGGTCATGCCTACATCGGTAATGTAAGCAGTTCCCTTGGGAAGAATTCGTTCGTCAGCAGTTTGGATATGCGTATGGGTGCCTAATACGGCAGCAACTTTTCCATCTAAAAACCATCCCATGGCCATTTTTTCGGAAGTGGCTTCTGCATGGAAATCTACTATAATGATAGAGGGATTATGCTTTTTATAAAGTATTGCTAGGGTTTTTTCAACTGCATCAAAAGGACAATCTACAGGAGGCATAAACACCTTTCCTGCCAAATTGATTACAGCAATTTCTGTATTTCCATAACGGTATAAGCTCCAACCTTTACCCGGCACAGCTGTCGAAAAATTTACAGGACGAAGAAGATGAGCTTCTCCGTCTATAAAATTAAAAACATCCGCATTATCCCAGATATGATTGCCTGAGGTTAATATATCTACTCCGTCTGTTTTCATTTCTTCCCAAGCTTTTTGGGTTAGGCCTCTTCCCCCGGCAGCGTTTTCCCCGTTGGCTAAAACCAGGTCTAGTTGATATTGTTGTTGATATTTAGGTAGTAATTGCTTCAAACATTGTCTTCCAGGCTTCCCTACTACATCACCGATAAATAAAATTTTAAACAAATTATTCCACCTGCACGGATAGTTAATTTAACTGCTTGATTCTCTATTATATATTTTCTATTTACCTCCTGGTTTTTCCTTTTTCCAATTTCTGATCCACTGATATTAGACCTGATCTCTTGGTACAAAAATGGTACAAAAATTCAGTGTTGGGTTCTCGGCATTAAAAAACGCCCCAGCTGTTGGCTGGGGCGGGGAAGAGTATATTGGTATTAAAAAGAGTGTTTAAAATAATGACAAAAACTATAACTATTTGGCATAATCAACTGCCCTAGTTTCCCGGATTACGGTGACTTTAATTTGTCCAGGATATTCTAGTTCGTTTTCAATTTTTTTCACTATGTCTCTGGCGATTTGGGTAGAATTATTATCATCTACTCGTTCTGGTTTAACCATAATCCTGATTTCGCGTCCTGCCTGGATTGCGTATGCCTTTTCAACCCCTTCAAAGGAATCAGCAATATTTTCTAGTTTCTCCAGCCGTTTGATGTAAGCTTCCAAAGTTTCTCGACGTGCTCCGGGTCTGGAAGCAGAAATTGCGTCAGCTGCTTGGATTAGAACGGCTTCCAAGGTTGTTGATTCAATGTCTCCGTGATGAGCTTCAACTGCATTAATCAATTCGGGGGTTTCCTTATATTTATTAAGGATTTCTCTTCCAGTAACTACGTGGGGACCTTCGTATTCCTGATCTACTGCTT
>CAZXDQ010000024.1:0-12246 GCA_964639405.1 uncultured Syntrophomonadaceae bacterium
TAGCCCAAGGGAGGCTTGATAGTAGGTATGACCAAGAAAAAAGAGGTCATAGAGATGGAAGGCACAGTAATTGAACCCCTTCCTAATGCTATGTTTAAGGTAGAACTTAAAAACGGTCATCAGGTTTTGGCCCATGTATCCGGTAAAATTCGCATGAATTTCATTCGAATACTTACCGGGGATCGGGTATTAGTGGAGTTATCCCCTTATGACCTGAGCCGTGGTCGTATTACTTACCGCTACAAGTAAGGAGGTCATCTTATGAAGGTTAAGCCTTCAGTCAAGCGCATATGCGACAAGTGTAAAGTTATCCGTCGTAAGGGGAAGGTTTTGGTTATTTGCGATAACCCCAAACACAAGCAGAAGCAGGGTTGAAAATTCCTCTAGAATGGTTACTTGTTTTTATTATAGTTTGGTGCTTTAACTTTAGTATTTTAGGAGGGGAGGTGGCTAATAAATGGCCAGAATTGCCGGAGTAGATTTGCCTCGGGAAAAACGGGTAGGAGTTGCTTTGACTTATATCTACGGGATAGGGAAAAACACTGCCCAGAACATTGTAGAGGAGACGGGGATAAACCAGGCCACTCGCGTAAGAGATCTCACCGAAGACGAAATTACCCGTATTCGGGATTATATAGATAAGAATCACAATGTAGAGGGAGATCTCAGGCGGGAGATCAACATGAACATCAAAAGGTTAATTGAAATTAACAGTGTTAGGGGCATAAGGCACCGGCGGGGTCTTCCGGTTCGGGGGCAGACTACCAAAAACAATGCCCGCACCCGCAAGGGTCCCCGTAAAACGGTCGGAGCCCGCCGCAAGAAGTAGCTGGAAGTAATTTACCCGAAAAATTATGGGACTTTCCCCCCCGGGGAAAATACTGGATAAAGGAGGTAAGCCTATGTCTCGCAAGAGGGCTGCTCGCCCTAAAAGAAAAATGCGTAAAAATGTAGAGAGGGGTATAGCCCATATACGATCTACATTTAACAATACTATTATTTCCATTACCGATATGGAAGGCAACAGTATTTGTTGGTCCAGCGCAGGCAATGTAGGTTTTAAAGGTTCCAGAAAATCGACACCTTTTGCCGCGCAGTTGGCTGCGGAAACAGCAGCTAAAGACGCTATCGACCAAGGCATGAATCAAGTGGAAGTGTACGTTAAAGGACCGGGAGCCGGACGGGAGGCGGCCATTCGTTCTTTGCAGGCGGCTGGATTGGAGATCAATGCCATTAATGACGTCACTCCGATTCCCCACAACGGATGTCGTCCACCTAAGCGACGGAGAGTATAAGCCAGTAAAGTCAAGGGAGGTGCAGTTATTTATGGGAAGGTATAGAGGACCAGTTTGCCGCCATTGTCGGCGAGAAGGAGTTAAGCTTTATATTAAGGGAGATAGATGTTTTACCGATAAATGTGCTATGATACGCCACCCCTATCCCCCCGGTGAGCATGGGCAAAGCCGCTCAAAAGTATCGGAGTACGGCTTGCAGTTGCGGGAAAAACAGAAAGCGCGAAGAATTTACGGGGTCCAGGAGAAACAATTTCGTAACTACTTTGTGGAAGCTGATCGCCGAAAGGGCGTTACCGGCGAGATACTGCTCCAAATATTAGAAAGCAGACTGGACAATATAGTTTATCGCCTTGGCTTGGCTCGTTCTCGTAATGAAGCCAGGCAGCTGGTTCGTCACGGACATTTTGAAGTCAACGGGAAAAAAGTGGATGTTCCTTCCTATCTAACCCGATCAGGGGATGAGATCAGAGTGCGGGAAAAGAGCAGAGGAAAGGAAGTATTTAAAGAAATTGCGGAAACCAGCCAGGATCAGGGAGTAATGGACTGGTTAGAAGTGGACAGGGACAACATGAGGGGAAAAATTATCCGCAAACCGGCTCGTGAAGAAATTGATGTGCCAGTGACCGAACAGTTAATTGTGGAACTCTATTCCCGCTAATTAACCCTCACTAAATTATCGAAGGAGGGTATTGATAAGAGTATGATAAAAATTGAGAAACCGCAGATTGAATGGGTGGAAAAGAGCGAGGATAACAGTTACGGCAAGTTTGAAGTGGAACCTTTGGAAAGGGGCTATGGCACTACCCTGGGTAACGCTCTGCGAAGGGTGTTGCTCTCTTCTCTTCCTGGAGCGGCGGCAACCAGCGTAAAAATAGAAGGAGCCTTGCACGAATTTTCTACCCTGGATGGGGCAAAGGAAGATACCACGGAAATTATTCTGAGGTTGAAATCTTTGTGTATGAAAATTTACGATGAAGAACCTCACACTATTACCTTGGACGCCGAAGGTCCGGGAGAAGTATATGCTTCCCATATGGAAGCGCCTGCCGAGGTAGAAATATTGAATCCAGAACTGCTGCTGGCTAATTTAGAAGAAGACGGCAGACTTCAAATGGAGATCACGGTGGTAAACGGCAGGGGATATGTGCCTGCAGAAAGAAATAAACATTCCCAGCAACCAATCGGTTTGATACCAGTGGATTCCATTTTTACCCCTATCAAAAAGGTTAATTATATTGTAGAGGACACCCGGGTGGGCCAGATTACCGATTATGATAAATTGACCATGGAAATATGGACCGATGGCAGTGTTACTCCTGATGAGGCAGTGAGCAAGGGAGCCAGAATATTAAATGAGCACTTTAATTTATTTGCCAACATGGATGGCCAGGAAGATGAAGTAGAGCTGCTTTCCGAGCAGGAGGAAGATGACAAGGAAAAGGTCCTGGAAATGACTATTGAGGATCTGGATCTTTCGGTCCGATCTTATAACTGCTTAAAAAGAGCAGGCATCAATACGGTAAAAGAATTAACTGAAAAAACAGAAGAAGATATGATGAAAGTCCGCAACTTAGGTAAAAAATCGCTAGAAGAAGTTGAAAATAGGATGGGAGAGTTAGGACTATCATTGAAGAAAAAAGAAGGGGAAAACTCATAGTAGGCCAAAGGAGGATGAATGATGCCTAAGCGCAAATTGGGCAGAAAAGCCGGACCCCGGCGGGCGCTTTTGCGCAGCCAGGTGACTGCTCTCTTAAAAGAGGAAAAGATAACCACTACGGAAGCCAAAGCCAGGGATGTTCGCAAAGAAGCGGAAAAAATGATATCTTTGGCAAAAAAAGGAGATCTACACTCCCGGCGCAGGGCCCTTTCTTATATTTTGGATGAAGATGTGGTTTATAAGCTATTTGAAAAATTAGGCCCCCGGATGGAAGCCCGGGATGGCGGCTACACACGCATGACCAGGGCAGGCTATCGCCGGGGAGACGGCGCCCCCCTGGTAGTATTGGAGTTAGTAGTTTAAAGGTACATTTCATCGATAGAAGGATGGTTTCATGGAGCCTTTTATTAAAGCCCGAAAAGCGGGCTATTCTTATCGGGGACTGGAAACCACCCTGCCTGCGCTGCGCCATATAAACCTGGAGGTCTTTCCGGGGGAACATGTGGCCTTGCTGGGACCTAACGGTTCGGGAAAATCTACCCTGTTAAAGCTCTTTAACGCTTTACTGCTTCCTACCAGCGGGGAAGTTTTCGTAGGAGGCAAGTCTACCATAGAGGCTGATGGGGTGTGGGATATTCGTCAGCATTGCAGTATGGTTTTTCAGAATCCCGACAACCAGTTGGTAGCTACTACAGTAGAAGAAGACGTGGCTTTTGGACTGGAAAATTTGCAAGTTTCCCCTGCAAATATTCGGGAGAGGGTGGATGAAGCTCTGGAAATTATGGACTTAAAGCCCTGGGCCCAGCACGCTCCTCACCTCCTGTCTGGTGGGCAGAAACAGAGAGTGGCTTTAGCGGGAGTCATGGCTATGCGTCCTCGTTGTTTACTGTTGGATGAGCCTACGGCTCAGCTGGACTTGATGGGGAAAAAGGAGGTAATGAAGGCTCTGCTGAAACTTCATCAACAGGAAGGATTAGCTTTAATTAATGTTACTCACTTTTTAGAAGAAGCTTCCCTGGCGCAGCGGGTAGTGGTGCTCCAAGATGGTTGCCTGGTTAGAAATGGGCCGGCGGAAGAAGTTTTGAGTGAGATAGAAAACCTTTACCAGTGGGGATTGGAGCCACCCCCTGCAGTAAACATGGCGAAAAGGTGCGCAGATAGAGGTGTTCCTCTCCAGAGATATCCAGTAACCATTGAGCAATTGGTGGATGAGCTATGTTCCTTGAAGTAACAGACCTGCATCATATTTACCAGCAGGGCACCCCTTTTGAAGTCAGCGCTTTAAAAGGGGTTAACTTTTCTGCACAGTCGGGAGAATTTTTAGGCATTATGGGGGCCACCGGATCGGGAAAATCTACCCTTCTGCAACACCTTAATGGTTTGTTAAAACCAACTCAAGGTGATGTAAAAGTAGGCGGAGAATCTATTTTTACAGGACGGTTGTCCATGAAAAATCTGCGCACCCGTCTAGGGATGGTTTTTCAGCATCCTGAACAGCAGCTTTTCGCGGAGACAGTTTTTCAAGAAGTAAGTTTTGGTCCCCAGAATCAAGGTTTGAGTCCTGAGGAAGTGGAGAGCAGGGTTAAGGATGCCCTGAAGCTGGTATCCCTTGATGATGAACATTTACAGGACCGCTCTCCCTTTGAGTTGAGTGGAGGCCAGATGAGGCGCTTGGCCTTGGCAGGAGTTTTGGCCATGGAACCAGAAATTTTGATTTTGGATGAGCCTACTTCTGGCTTGGATCCCCAAGGAAAAATAGAGCTTCTTGGGCATATTGCTGAGCTGCATCAGCAGAAGGGTTTAACGGTGATAATGGTTTCCCACCTTCCCCAGGAAATCCTGCCTCAAGCTCACCGGATCTTAATACTTCACCAGGGGAGGGTAGCCCTGGAGGGCAGTCCCCGGGAGGTTTTTTCCCGTCCCCGGGAGTTAGAACATTATGGCATCGATCTGCCTCCCCCGGTGCGTCTGGCAGAGGGCCTCCGCCAAAGAGGTTTCTTTATGTCGGAGCAGTTGCTTACCGAAGAGGAAGTATGTGAAGAAATTTTTGGTTCGCTTTATGGCCTTCCAGGGAAGGAGGAAGGACATGAGTAGAAGCATTACTTTGGGGCAGTATTTTCCCGGCAACACTTTTTTTCACCGGCTAGATCCCCGGGCCAAGTTGGCTTCGCTGGTGGTTTTGGTGGTAGGCATCTTTGCAGTTCCTGATTTCCGAGGATTGTTGGTTTTGCTGGGATTGGCCCTCTGCTGTCTAAGTTGGTCCCGGGTGTCGTACCGGCAAATGCTAAAGGGGCTCCGTCCCATTATGATTATCGTCCTGTTGACTTTACTTCTCCATGTATTTTTCACCGACGGGGGACTAGTTTTGTGGAGGTGGGCGGGTTTTACTATTGAATCTGACGGGCTTTACCTGGGAATTTTTACAGCTTTGAGGTTAGTTACGTTAATATTTTTCACCATGCTCCTTACTTTAACTACTACCCCCTTGGCTTTAACGGGAGCCATGGAATTTTTCCTTGGACCGTTAAAAAAATTCCGGCTTCCGGTGTCGGAAATGTCCATGATAGTCATGATTGCTTTGCGCTTTATTCCGACTCTTATGGAAGAGAGCAACCGGATTGTGAAAGCTCAAATGGCCAGGGGAGCCGATCTAGGCGAGGGAAACCTGCTGCGCCGAGCCAAGGCATTGGTGCCGGTAATGGTGCCCCTTTTTATTAGTGCTTTTCGCCGGGCCGAAGAACTGTCGGTGGCTATGGAGGCTCGTTGCTTTCGACCAGGCGCTCCCAGGACCTCCCTCAAGCAAAGGCACGCCGGGGCAGGGGATTATCTAAGCGTGGCTGTTTCAGGCTTGATAGTGATGGTGGTGGTATTTTGGTGAATCAGGGGCAGAAGAAGGAACAAAAAAATTATCTCCTTTATTTAGCTTACGACGGGACTGACTTCAGCGGTTTCCAAAAACAAAAGGCGCAGCGCACAGTGCAGAAGGAATTAGAAAAGGCCCTCACCGATATATATCATCAGCCCATCAGGGTTTCTGCAGCTGGGAGGACCGATGCCGGTGTGCATGCCCGGGGTCAAACGGTAAATTTCCATGCCCCTTCCAAAATACCAACAGAGAAGCTTCCCTGGGCCATAAACACCAAGTTACCGGAGGACGTCCGGGTATGGAAGGCGGAACTAGTTCCTTGCTACTTTCATGCCCGCTACCATGCGGAGGGGAAAGAGTACAGGTATTGTCTGGACAGAGCCCTTATTTACCAGGTCATGGAAAGAAGATATTCCTGGCATTGTCCCTATCCCTTAGATCTAAAGGAGATGAGAAGGGGGGCAGAAGTACTCCAGGGCACTTATGATTTCCGTTGTTTTCAAGCGGTGGGCAGTGAAGTGCAAGACACAGTGCGGACCATATGGCGGGCAGAAGTGGTGGACGAGGAGAAACGAAACCTGGGGCAGTTATTCTTGTGTGGAGATGGTTTTTTGTACAAGATGGTCCGGTTTTTGGCTGGAGCGCTAGTATGGGTGGGTCGGAACCGCATATCGGTGGAAGAATTACAGAAACACCTCTTTGCTCCTCAAAAACACCCGGTGGGCAACCAGCAAGGGGGAATTATTCACCGCCCTTTTCCGGCTTTGACGCCGGAGGGCCTTTGTCTAGAAAAGGTAATTTACCAAGAGCAGGAATTGACTGAAGGAATTAATGGAAGTAATTCTGTTTAAAACTTTTTTAAGACCTATTTGTTTTGTATGATTTTCATTGCCTTGACAGTCTTTCTGGGGTATAATAAAATGGTTTTTGTGATGCGATTAGTTTACTTTTTTAGCTTATCATATAGTGGCTTGGATAGAGCGTAGGAGGGAAAAGAATGAGTATAAAAACCTATATGGCTAAACCGGGAGAAATAGAGGGCAAGTGGTACATTTTGGATGCGGCGGATAAACCTTTAGGTCGATTAGCAAGCCAGGCGGCGCAAATACTAATAGGGAAACATAAGCCTGAGTACACTCCTCATGTAGACACCGGAGATCACGTAATTATAATCAATGCAGAGAAAGTAGTGCTTACCGGTAAAAAGCGTCAACAAAAGCTTTACTACCGCCACAGCGGTTATCCGGGAGGCTTAAAAAAGGTTGATTATGCTACTTTGCTTCAGAAAAAACCAGAGAGGGCAGTTTATGCTGCGGTGAAGGGGATGCTTCCCCAAAACCGTCTGGGAAGAAAAATGTTGAAAAAGCTCAGAGTTTATTCCGGCAGTGATCACCCCCATCAGGCTCAAAAACCCGAGTTTTGGGAATCTACTTACCGGTAGGGAAAGGAGGGGTAACGAATGGCTCAATTTCAATACCAAGGAACAGGGCGCAGGAAAGAAGCCGTAGCCCGGGTCCGTTTGGTTGCCGGTGAAGGCAAGATTAATATAAATGGTAGAGATATAGAAGATTACTTTTCTATGGATACTTTAAAAGTAAAAGTTCGACAACCTTTGGAAACTGTAGGCGTGGATGGCAGTTATGATGTGTTGGTTAAAGTCCACGGTGGCGGCGCTACTGGCCAGGCTGGAGCAATTAACCATGGCATAGCCAGGGCTCTCCTGGAAGCTAATCCGGAATTCAGGCAGACTCTGAAGAAAGCCGGTTTCTTAACCAGGGATCCCAGGATGAAAGAACGTAAAAAATACGGCCTTAAAAAAGCGCGAAGAGCTCCTCAATTTTCCAAGAGGTAAGGAGCTCCTGGCAACAATTGTAAATGGGTTGTGCTTAAAGGATTTGTAACTACCCAGTCTATCAATTCTCTACCAGGTCGCGTAGGCGTTTGAGCGGTGCCGGGTTTTTATTTTCAGGGCCGTAACAAGGATTTTATATTGGCTGGTGCAAGGTGTCCAAGGGGCACCTTTCTTTATGTCCGAAAATTTGTTAATATCCATTTAGAATTAATGGTAGAAAATTTGTTGGTAGAACATTGGTTGGCCTTAGTTAAGGCTAAGGAGGGAGAAAAGGGTGACTGCCTCTACTACCAGACAGCTGTATTTGGCTTCCCGGGGACAGTTAGAGTTAGGCTTGAAGGAATGTCTGGAAAGATTAAAACCCCGGGGAGACTTGTCTCCTCTTCCGGTAGTAGTGGATCACAATTTGACTGGGGTTCATTTGCGGAGGAGGTTGGCCTGGCAGGGTTGCGGAGCAATAAATCTCAGGTTCTATACCTTTGCGGATGTGGCCCGAGCATTGGGGGAACAGCAGCTCCTTTTCTCCCGGGGTCCTCTACCCTTTTTTGGTAAAGAACGCTTTCATCAAAAAATGGCGGCTCACCTTTCCCCTGATTCTTACTTTTCTTCGGTGGCTTCTTATGAAGGCTTTCAGAAAGCCCTGGGGCGCTCTTTTGAAGAAATGAGAGGGGAAGGATGGCAGCAGGTGCCGGAAAATATAGAGAAAGCCAGAAGGAGTTCTCTGGCTCCCCTCTACCGCCGTTACCTGGAGGCGCTTCAACCTT
Organism: uncultured Syntrophomonadaceae bacterium; assembly: GCA_964639405.1. Classification (GTDB taxonomy): domain Bacteria; phylum Bacillota; class Dethiobacteria; order DTU022; family PWGO01; genus CAZXDQ01. The sequence goes on from CAZXDQ010000024.1 coordinate 8,435, forward strand.
ATTACGATCAGGTGGAACTTTATAGGGAAGCTTCAAAAGTAACTGCTTCTCAGCTTCCTTGGTCTGCGTTTATTATATTTGGAGTATGGCGTTTTTACGGGATGCAAAAAAAGCTGTTAGAGCGAATTTGCAGCATAATTCCTACTTATGTTTTTGTGCCCCAAATAATTACCAGTCAGCCTTGCGGGGAAGAGGTAGTTAATTGGCTTGTTTCTCAAGGTTTTAAGGTGGAAAGAGAAGTAGAAGAGAAGGAAAAGGTGAGAAGAGGAAATGGTGCTCAAGGGCAAGGTGAAAATAAAACTCCTAATCCTAACCACTTCCTCGATTCTTCCCCATGGGCAAAGGGGAAGGAGGGGAATTCTTTCTCCCTCCACCAGGAGGGAAGCCAGCAGGATAATTCTTTGTTTCAGATTTACTCCCTCTCGGAGGAGGGGACAGAAATCAAACAGCTGACCAGGAAAGTTTTGGAACTGGCTCAGCAAGGCTATTATTTTAAGGATATGGGAGTTATACTTCCCGATGCAGGTTATACTTATATGCTAAGAGATATGTTTTCCTCTCTAAGTATTCCCTTTAACCTGCCCACGGGTTTTCCCTTAGAAAAAACCCCTCCGGGCAGGTCTTTCTTGTTGTGCTTACGATTATTAGGCAGCAATTGGCCCCGGAGGGAGGTTATGGAGCTCTTAAATGCTGCTCCCTGGAATTGGTCCTTCCTGACCGGAAGCAACCAGGAATCTTCGGTTGCCTGGTGGGATTTTTTAACCCTGGAGGCGAGGGTTAATGCAGGTATAGACCAATGGATGGAAAACTTAACCCGCCTGGAAGGGCAATATGAAAGAAGAAGACAAGAAAAAGAAAAACTATCTCCCGAGGAGCTGTCCGATGAGCCTCTTCCCCCTTATGAATTGTACCAGGAGCATTTGCGCAGTTTAAGGCATGGGGTTAAGAATCTGCATAGCCATATTGAGAAGCTTCCCTCTCAACTATCCTGGGAAGAATTGATAGACTGGGCGGAAGCTTTAATCGTAAACTTCTTTAGAGAAGGAGAAGATCGAGAAGCCTTACTTAGGCAAGTGGGTTTATTAAAATCCCTGGGCCGAATGGAAGAAGAAGTAGAGCTGTTTCAGGGGATAGAACTATTAAGGCGCGTAGTAAAGGAGGGTTCGATAGCCGATAATAGATATCCCCACCAGGGAGTTACTTTGGTTCCCCTTCGCGCCGCTTTAGGGCATGCCTTCCGAGTACTGTTCCTTCCTGGGATGCTGGAGCAATTCTATCCTACCTCTTTCCAGCAGGACCCCCTGTTTTTGGAAGAAGAGCGGAAGAAGACCAGAGGATTTCCTCTCCGCCGGGAAGAATTGCAGCACCAGGAACTTCAGTTCCAAATGGTGCTGGAAACTGCCGCAGATAAAATTATCCTTTCCTATCCTCGCTATCAAGGAGTTACTGGCAGAGAACTGGTCCCCTCGCCTTACCTTTTACCGTTGGCAGAAAAGTTGGCAGGTGAACGAGTTTCCTGGAATCACTTGGAGGAAACCCCCGGATTTTATCGGATATCTTCTGCTGAGCTCTCCGAGGTGGAAGAAGCAATTACGCAAGAGGAGTTTGACTTCCGGGTTTTTCAGAAATTGGGTAGGGAAGAGGTGCCTTTCTATTTTAAGCAGTTTATTCCCTGGTTTTCGGAAGTAGTGAAGAGGCAACAGTCCCAGGAAAATTCAGAACTCACTCTCTATGACGGAGTACTCCAGGATGAATGTTCGCGACAGATCATCAACCAAAATTTTAACCCGGTAGGCAGGGCCATTTCTGCTACTGCTTTAAAGAGCTATGTTCAATGTCCGTATCGGTTTTATTTAGAGCGGATGCTTCAACTGGAACCCCTGGAGGAACCCCAGGAGAGATTAAGGATAGAAAGTCGGGACCGGGGTAATCTCATTCATCGCATACTGGAAAAATTCTTCCGGGAAGCCCAGGGCCACAAGTTACTGCCTTTAACAGTAGCTTCATGGCCTGAAGCGCAGGGACTACTGGAAGAAATAGCCCAAAACTGCTTCCTGGAGATGGAGAAAGAAGGCTTGACTGGATACCAACTCCTGTGGGAACTGGATAAAGAAAGGATAAGAAAAGAACTTAGCGCTTATTTGGAAAAAGAGGCCCGGCAGGACCCCCGGCGAGAGCCCTGTGGCTTAGAAAAATCTTTTGGTTACGGAGATTCTCCCCGGGTTTCCATGGAGTTAACCCCTGAAGGGGAGCGTTTGTTTTTTAAGGGAAGAATAGATCGGCTGGATAAGGAACCGGGCCCCCGGTTAAGGGTAACAGACTACAAGACCGGGAAGGTCAAAATTAGCTCCCGCCACTTACAGCAAAAATACTCCCTGCAGCTATCGGTGTACCTGTTGGCAGCCAAAGCCTTTTACCCAGATATTCCTTGGGGGGAAATCTCAGCAGGTTACCGGTATCTGGATCAGGAGTCAGGTTTTCCGGAAGCTGTTCTGTCCGGCAGTGCCTTGGCCGAGGGGATGGACGGGTTAAAAAATATTTTGAGGGAGATAATAGGGGCCATAGCGTCAGGGTACTTTTTCCCCTATCCTCAAAACTTTTGCAGCAGTTGCCCATACCAGTTGGTATGTGGACCGGATATTTCCCGGGAAATATCCGGAAAGAAAAGTCACTCCCAATTTCAAAAGTTGGCAGAAATCAAGGAGAGTTTGACCGATGAATAAGCCTTACCATGAACTGTCCTTTCGCTATCCGGCAGATGAGGAGAACCGGGAGAGAGCCCGCCGGGACTTCCAAACAAATTTGTTAATGGAGGCGGGAGCTGGCACGGGGAAAACTCGACTCCTCATAGAAAGATTGTTTAACCTGGTAATCCAGGAAGGAAACTCTTTAGAGAGAATAGTGGCGATTACTTTTACGGAAAAGGCTGCTGCCGAGTTGAAGATCCGCTTGCGGGAAAAACTGGAGGACCACAAGGGTGGGGCTCCACCTGCAACCAAAAGGAAGATAGACAGGGCTTTAAGGGAACTGGAATATGCTCCAATGGGTACTATTCACTCCTTTGCTGCTTCTCTTTTGCGAGAAAGGCCAGTAGAAGCCCAGATAGATCCTCAAATGCAAATATGGGACCAGGGAGAGACGGAAGAATTTAAACATCAAGCCTGGGAAAAATGGTTCAAAAATGAATTAGAAGCAGAAAGGGAAATGCTACGGAAGAGTGTTAAGTGGGGTTTTTTGCCGGATAAACTGCGAACTTTGGCTTTTCAGCTTTATCAGGAGAGGGGAATAACCGAAAAGGGAAACCCCACAGAGGTGAAGTTTTCTCCCCAGGAAGCTGTAAAAAACTTAAAAGACCCGGCGGCCAGATTAGAAGAGTTGGCGAAGGACTGCCGGGATGCTACAGATGAAGGCTATCAACAAATTGCACAGTTCTTGGAATGGTATCACTCCTTGGAACAGCTAAAAGAAGAGGACCAGGTACAGTCTTTCTTGCTTTACATGCCCGAAATTAAAGAAAAAGGGAACAAGGACCATTGGTGTCCCCCAAGCTCTGGAACGGAGCAAAAAAAGGTGTGCCGATGGATAAAGGAATTGCAGCAGGAGATTTACTGCAGGGCTTCTGGAGAGGTTACTGCCCAAACTGTAAAATGGCTGCGAGAATTTGTCAGTTTTTTGGAAGACGAAAAAGCCAGGAGAGGAGCTTTGGATTTTGGGGATCTTTTGCTCAAAACCCGAAAATTGCTCCAGGAAAATTTGGAAGTGAGAAGGTATTATCAGAGAAGCTATGATTATTTACTGGTGGACGAATTTCA
>CAZXDQ010000025.1:0-12171 GCA_964639405.1 uncultured Syntrophomonadaceae bacterium
ATAATGATGAAACGAATGTTTGGCACTACAACGTGGGCTACGTCCAGTACGATGCTGAGGGCGAAGAAGTGGAGGAAGTAGTAAATATACTTTATGATGATTATGATGCAGATGAAATAACTGGTGATGAAACTTTCGGAACCTTACATTTTGATGGAGAGGGAAACTTAATTCATGAAGATGAAGAAATAAATGATGACGACCCCGAAACTTCTATTGAAAATATCGCACTAGATGAAGGTGATGAAATATTGAATGATGATGTAGATCCCATAGAAGGAGCAGAAAATGTAAGGATAGATCTCAATTTCGAGAGGGTCTCTCAGATGGCGGAGACTTCGGAAGTCAGAGTGGATGAGCACGACGGCTTCGAGCCCGGGGAGCTGGAGGACTTTGGCATCGAGGAAACCGGGGCGGTCCGGGGCACTTACACCAACGGGCTGCGGGAGGTCCAGGGCTTTATCTCCCTGGCCAGTTTCGCCAACCCGGAAGGTTTGAGCAAGGAAGGCGGCAACCTCTTTGACGAGAGCGCCAACTCCGGGGAGCCCCACCTGGGCCTGCCGGGAACTGGCGGCAGAGGTGTGCTCCAGGGCTCTTCTCTGGAGATGTCCAACGTGGACCTCTCCCAGGAGTTCACCGAGCTGGTTACTACCAACCGGGGCTTCCAGGCTAATACCCGGGTAATCTCCACTTCCGACGAAGTGCTGACCGAAGTGGTCAATATGGTGATGTAAGAAGCGGGTAAGGAGGGAAGCGGCCCGCTTCCCTCCTTTTTTCCCTGCTGGGGGGTGTGACTTTTTGAAAAAAATCGATCCTATGACGCTGTTGGGCATTATAGTAGGAGGCGGCCTAATTCTTTTCGGTATCTTTGAGCGGGGCGAGCTGGGTCAGTTTTGGGATCCCGCCGGCCTGATGATCACCCTGGGTGGTTCTCTGGGCGCTTTGATGGCTTCTTTCCGGATGGAGGACATGAAGACGGTATTTCAAGTTACTAAGCAGGCCTTTCTGCGCAAGGAACAGGACATCATATCCCTGAATCAGCAGTTTGTGGGGTTGGCCCACAAAGCCCGGAAGGAAGGGTTGCTGGTGCTGGAAGACGAGTTGGAAGACATCGAGGACCCTTTTTTCCGCAACGGCCTGCAGATGGTTATCGACGGTTTTGAGCCCGACTCCATCCGCCACATTCTCAACACCGAGCTGGAAGCCGTGCAGGAACGGCACAAAACGGGGCAAAACCTCTACCGCACCTGGGGAGGCTACTCCCCCGCCTTCGGGATGATGGGGACCCTCATCGGGCTGGTGATGATGCTGGCGGAGCTGGATGACCCGGACGCTATCGGGCCGGGTATGGCTTTAGCCCTGCTTACCACTTTTTACGGCATCTTGCTGGCTTACCTGGTGTTCTACCCCATTGCGGGGAAATTAGCCATATACAGCGAGCAGGAGATCAGGAAAAAGGAAGCCATTATAGAAGCGCTGTTGGCTTTACAAAGCGGTATCAACCCCCGGCTGCTCCAGGAACAGCTGAAGGCTTACCTCTCTCCGACAGAGAGGTTCGAGCTGGAAGAGCAGCAGAGGAAAGCAAAAGAAGAGGAGGAACTGACCCTGAATGCCTAACCGGCGAAGAAAAACCCAGGAATCGGGCGGCGGCAGCCCCCACTGGATGCAGACCTATTCCGACATGGTAACTTTGCTCCTGGCTTTTTTTATCCTGCTGTTTTCCCTTTCCGTCATCGATGTGGAGAGGTTTGAAGAGATTCTTTCCGCCATCCAGATATCCCTGGGCGGGGAACCGGCGGTCTTGGAAGGGCAGCCCGACCCGGAAGGGGAGGCCCCTCCCGACCCCGTTCCTCCCGACGAACAGGTGGATCCCGACGAGATGAGGGCTCCGGATGCGGACCAGATGGAGATCATGGAACAGCTGGAGGAAGCCCGAGAGATTCAGGATATGGCGGAAGATTTCCTGGCGGAGGTAGGTCTGGAAGACCAGGTGGATCTGCGGATGGACCTGGAAGAGGGCGGTATCATCATGGATATGCCCGACACCATCTTTTTTGAGATCGGAGAAGCGGAGCTTAAACCAGGGGCCCGGGAAGTGGCAGTTGAGCTGGCGGAGTTCCTGGAGGAGATCCCCAACGAAGTGGTGGTGGAAGGGCATACCTGCGATCTGCCCATTGAGACGGAGAGGTTCCCCGACAACTGGGAGCTTTCCGTAGCCCGAGCCGCTGAAGTGGTCAGGTTCCTGGTATACGAGGAAGATCTGGATCCGGAGAGGTTCCGGGCCACCGGTTATGGGGAATACCAGCCCCGGGAGCCCAACGAGACGGAAGAGCAGCGGGCCCAGAACCGCCGGGTCACCTTTGTCATTTCCGTGTTTTAACTGACCCTATACAGGCTTAATCAGGCATACTGATACCGGTAGTTGAAGCTAAACCCCCTGGTAAGGCAGGTGAAATAATTGGATATTAAAGATCGGGACAGTGGAGAAGAACAAAGTAAACAAAGTAAAGGAGAAAAATCCCGGGGAGGGATGCTGAAGAAGATCCTGATCATGGTAGGGGTAGTGCTTATTTTAGGCGCAGGAATGATGTTTTTTGGAGAAGAAGTCCACGAGTTCGCCGTGGGAGTGGTGGAAGGAGAAGAGTACCCCGGCCCTGACCACGTGATGCCCCTGGAGGAGTTTACGGTCAACCTGGCGGATCCGGGAGGGAACCGTTTTATCCGCATGGAGATGTACCTGGGTTTTGACGACGGAGAACTGGGCGAGGAGCTCGAAGAGAGAAAACCTGAGGTGAGGACCACCATCATTTCTTTCATGCGGAGCAAAACCGTGGAAGACCTGTCGGAACCCGTGGAAGAACAAGAGGGAGAAACCCAGGGAGGCATGGATCAGCTCAGAGAAGACATGGCCCAGGAACTAAACCAGATCCTGGAGACGGGGGAAATAGAAACCGTCTATTTTAACAAGTTCGTGGTGCAGTAAAGTGGAGGAGGAATTGAGTTCATATGGCTAAGGACCAGAACCGCAGGCGCCGCGGGGAGGAAGCGGTAAACAAATACCAGCAGAACCTGAATTCCCCTGGTGCTTCCGCCGGAGGGGGTTCCTTTTCTGAAAATCCGGGAGCGCCGGGAAACCCGGAGGAAGATGAAGGCAGGGAGAATCCTGCCCACCAGGAGGAGGATCCTCTGGCGCCGGAAAGCGGAGGAGAAGGATACGAGGACTATTCCCCGGGAGAAGCTTCTGGAGAAGGGGAAGGGAGCCCTTCCCCCGGAGATGCTTCCAGGCCCATGGTAGAAAGGGTGGAATTTCCGCCCCTTACCTCCAGGGAGGATAGGGGAGTCCCCGTGGACCTGGACACAGTGGGGGACATTTCCCTCAACGTCAGCGCGGAGCTGGGCACAGCCCACTTGAAAGTCCGGGATCTTCTCAACCTGGAGGAAGGTTCAGTGCTGAAGCTCAACCGCTTGGCTGACGAAACCATCCACCTCCTGGTTAACGAAACCCTCTTCGCCCGGGGGGAAGTGGTGGTGATCAACGAGCGCTTCGGCGTGCGGGTGGTTTCTTTCCTGGGGGAGCAGGAAAGGGACGAAGAGCTTATCCGGAGCCGGGAGAACGAAAGCGAAGCCCAGAGGTCGTCATCGCAGGAAGGTTCTTCCGGTGGGGAGGAACCGGGCGGGTCAGGTGCAGGGAAAAAGGAGGAAGGGCAGGAAAACGCTTAGAGGAGTGGAAATCCAGTGGTGGGTTAAATCAGAATGGGTTTAGAAACATGGAGCAACAGTTAATTCCCAAATCATTGGCGGAAAGAAGGCGGACCGGTGTTTGAAGATTTTTTGCTCATACTGCAGGGGATAGGAGCAGTTTTGATAGTGTGCGGGGTAGCCTACCTGGTGATCCGTTTCGGGCTGCGCCCGGTATACCGGGGAGGCGCTGCCGGCAATATAAAAGTGGTGGAGCGGATTCCCCTGGACAGCCGGGGAAGTTCCTCCCTTCTCCTGGTAAAGGTGGGAGACAAGGTGCTGCTTTTGGGGATGTCCCAGGGGGGGATAAGCCTGCTGCGGGAGTTCCCTCCCTACGAGCTGGGAGATCTGGAGCAGGGGCAGCTTTCGGAAAGGGCCCTGGAGAATATCAATTTTTCCAAGATATACCGCCGCTTGACCGGTAAAGACCAGGCGGAAGCGGCGGGAGACGAAGAAACTATCTACCAGGAAAAGGAAAGAGGTTAATTGTGAAAACCCTGTTCTCCTCCTTGAGATCCAATAAATGCCGGGCGCTGGTATTCCTGCTGGTGCTGCTGCTATCCCTTGCCGTGTGGAACCTGGAAAGCGCTGCCCAGGCGCAGCCGCTGCCCGTGCCGGAAATAGAGTTTGGGGAGGAAGATGAACCGGAAGCCTTGGTGGGCTTCCTCCAGCTGCTGCTCCTCCTGGCGGTGCTCAGCCTGGCGCCGGCCTTTGTGGTGCTGATGACTTCCTTTACCCGGATCGTCATCGTGCTTTCTCTGGTGCGGAACGCCATGGCTACCCAGCAGATTCCCCCCAACCAGGTGCTCATTGGGTTGGCCTTGTTCATGACCCTGTTTATCATGTTTCCCCGAGCCGAGGAAATCAACCAAACTGCGGTGCAGCCTTACCTGGAGGGGGAAATCGGCCAGGAGACCGCCTTTGAGGAGGGCATGGAACCTTTACGGGAATTCATGCTGGAACACACCCGGGACGACGATTTGAGCCTGTTCGTGGAGATAGCTGATCTGGAAGATCCTCCCGAAGAACGGGAGGAGGTCCCTACCCATATATTGGTTCCGTCGTTTGTGGTCAGCGAGCTGAGGACAGCTTTTGAAATGGGATTCCGCATTTTTGTGCCTTTTCTGATCATTGACATGGTGGTGGCCAGCACCCTGATGTCCATGGGTATGTTTATGCTGCCGCCGGTGATCGTGTCCCTGCCCTTTAAGATCCTCCTCTTTGTGCTGGTGGACGGCTGGCACCTGGTGGTGAGATCCCTGCTGGAAAGCTTCGTCTGACCGGCGGAAGGGAAAACCGGGGCCAAAGGAGGTTAGAACCAGGCAATGACACCGGAAACTGCAATCTATATTTTGAGGGAAGGCATTACCGTAGCCCTGTTGATGGTAGCCCCTATCCTGGGGCTGGGCCTCTCTGTGGGCCTGGTGGTGAGCATCCTCCAGGCCACTACTCAGGTGCAGGAACCCACCCTGGCTTTTGTGCCCAAGATCGTCGCAGTGCTGGTGGCGGTAATGATCTTCGCCGGTTGGGTGGTGGAGCTCATTGTGGACTTCACCGAACAGCTGTGGTTAGACGGGTTGGGAGTGCTGTAAGTCCTGGCCAGTCAATTTACTATTGCTTTACTGGGGAAAAGCTGGTTAAGCACTGCCCTGGGGCGGGGGCTGGTCCCGAGCAAAGAGTAAGGGTGGTAGCACCTTGATAATAGACCTGTTGGAGATGGAAGCGTGGACGGGTTACCTGCTGGTGCTGGTGCGCATGTTGGCTATCATGTCCATCTTCCCCTTCTTCACCTGGGCGGGGATGCCGGCGCTGTTGCGGGTAGGCGTCTCCATGATGCTGGCGGTGCTGGTGTTTCTATCCTTGGGTGATGAGCTGTATTACCAGCCGGACAACGCTCTGGAGATGTACGGCGCTCTGCTGCAGGAAGGGCTAACCGGCCTGACTTTGGGGTTTATAATATTCCTGTTCTTTTCCATGTTCATGTGGGCGGGAGGTATGGTGGATCTGAAAGCCGCCCTGATGCTCTCGGGGGCCTTTGATCCCTACCTTGAGGCCCAGGTAACCGTGTGGGGGCAGTTCTACTATCTGATGGCCCTGGTCTTTTACCTGCTGATGAACGGGCACCATCACCTGTTCCGGGCCTTGGCGGGGAGCTATCAATACATCCCCCTGGGGACGGGCCTCTTTGGGCCGGAGCAGACGGAGACTTTGTTCACCCTGTTCTCCCACCTGTTTGTGCTGGCTTTTCAGATAGGAGCTCCCATCATCCTGATCCTGATGATGCTGGACATCTCTTTGGGGCTGTTGGGCAAAACCGCCCCCCAGGTGCACATTTTTATCCTGGGGCTGCCCCTTAAAGTGGTGCTGTCCATGGTGCTCCTGGCCCTGCTGCTGCCCATGTTGACCGGAGTGCTGGAAACCCTGATGGAGCGCTTCCTAAACTTCTTGGAAACCTTTATAATGGAGTGGACTTAGCCATGCTGTTGGAAGAGTGGGATCTGCAGCTTTTTGCCCAGGATGACGAAGGGGATAAAACGGAGGACCCCACGCCTCACCGCAAAAGGGAAGCCCGGCGCAAGGGGCAGGTTTTCAAAAGCATGGAATTCAATTCCGCCCTGAACGTCCTGGGGGTAATGTTTCTCTTTATGGTGCTGGGAGAACGGGTTTTTGAGGCTTTCAGCCGGCTGCTGGAAAATTACCTGGGAAATATCGCTGCCTATCCCCTCACCCTGGGAAACATGCGCTACGTATCGATAGAGGCTTTTGAGTTCTTTTTCATGCTGGTGGGTCCGGTGTTTGCGGTGGCTTTTCTGGTGGGCATAGCTTCCAATTTAGCCCAGGTGGGTTTTCTCTTCACCGGGGAGAATATTAAGCCCCAGCTGAAGAAGTTGAACCCTCTGGAGGGAGTAAAGAAGATCCTCTCCCGGAAGGCTTTGTTTGAACTTTTCAAGGCCTTAAGCAAGATCGGAATCATCGGGACGGTGACCTACTTTTTCCTGCGGGAAAACCTGGACCGGCTCCTGGTGTTGATGGCTCAGGAGGTGCAGTTGTCTGCCACCGTCCTGTGGGATATGATAGTTACCCTGGGGCTTATCGTGGGGCTGGTTTTTATCCTCCTTTCTATCTTGGACTACATCTACCAGCGCTACGAGCACCTGCAGCAGTTAAAGATGAGCAAACGGGAAATAAAGGAGGAGCACAAGCACCTGGAGGGAGACCCCCAGGTCAAGAGCAAGCTCAAGGAGAAGCAGCGCTATATAGCCCGGCAGAGAATGCTCCAGGAGGTTCCCGAGGCGGACGTGGTCATCACTAACCCCACCGAGATAGCGGTGGCCCTGCGTTACCGGGAAGGGGAGGACCAGGCCCCGGTGCTCTTGGCTAAAGGGGTGGAAGTCCTGGCCCAGCGCATCCGGGAGATAGCCGAGGACTACGAGGTCCCCATGGTGGAGAACCCCCCGATAGCCCGGGGCATCTGGGAGAGCACCGAGCTGGGGGAAGAAATACCGGTGGAGATGTACCAGGCGGTGGCGGAGATCCTGGCTATGGTTTACCGCATGCAGGAGCAGGCAGAGAACCAGCAGCGATAGGATGGCGAGAGATTGATTCTGAAAGAATGATGAGGAGATAGCAATGGCGGACGCACCAAAAAGCTCCAACCTTGGAAATTCGCCCTGGAGGGCGTTGTGGAACAACACCGACCTGCTGGCGGGCATCGGTTTTGTCCTGATAGTGGCAATTATAATTATTCCTATTTCCGAGGGGATGCTGGACATCTTCCTCACCCTGAACATTACTTTTGCCCTGATAGTACTGCTAACTACTCTCTTTATCAGCAATACCCGCCAATTGAACGTGTTCCCTTCAGTGCTCTTAACCGCCACTTTGTTCCGGCTGGCTCTGAACGTGGCTTCCACCCGCCTCATCCTCTCCGACGCTTCGGCGGGGGACGTTATTGCCGCCTTCGGCGAAGTGGTGGTTCGGGGCAATTTTATAGTAGGTTTTATCATATTCGTTATTATCACCGTGGTGCAGTTTGTGGTGATCACTAACGGTTCCGGCCGCATTGCGGAAGTGGCTGCCCGCTTTGCCCTGGATGCCATGCCGGGCAAGCAGATGAGCATCGACGCCGATTTCAACGCCGGCCTCATCGATGAAGAAGAGGCCCGCAACCGCCGCCGGGAGCTGCAGAAAGAAGCAGACTTTTACGGGGCTATGGACGGGGCTAGCAAATTCGTCAAGGGAGACGCCATTGCCGGTATCGTCATCGTCCTTATCAACATCCTGGGGGGCTTTGGCATCGGCATGTTCCAGATGGGCCTGAGCTTCGAGGAAGCCACCCAGACCTTTACCATCCTCACCGTAGGTGACGGTTTGGTGGCCCAGGTGCCCGCCCTGCTGGTATCCACTTCCGCCGGCATGCTGGTGACCAGGGCCACTGCCGATGCCGCTTTTGGCGAGGAACTGAGTTCCCAGCTCCTCACCTACCCCCGGGTCATTTTCATAGCAGGGGCGCTGCTCATACTCTTGGGGCTGGTCCCCGGGCTGCCGGCCCTGCCTTTCCTGGTGCTGGCGGCGGGGTGCGGCACTTTGGGTTACGTGCTCCTGCAGGAACAAAAGCAGAAGGTGGTGGAGGAGAAAAAGGTACCAGAGAAAGAAAAGGAAAAAGAGCCGGCGGCACCCGAACCCGACGATTTCAGCTCCATGCTCCAGGTGGAGATGATGGAGATCGAGATAGGATACAGCCTGGTGCCTCTGACCGACAAAGAGAAGGGAGGCAACCTGCTGGACCGTATTACCAGTGCCCGGCGCAAAGCGGTTAGCGAACTGGGCGTGATCATCCAGCCCATCCGCATCCGGGACAACCTGCAACTGCCTTCCAACCAGTACCGCATTAAACTGAAGGGCAACGTTATTGCCCAGGGGGAGCTGAGGCCCGGCTACCTGTTGGCCCTTAACCCGGAAGGGGAGCTTCCGGAAGAGCTGCGGGGCACTCCTACCCAGGAGCCCACCTTCAACCTGCCGGCTTTGTGGATTTCCTCCAACCAGAAAGAAAAGGCGGAAGAGCTGGGCTGCACCGTGGTGGATGCTACCACCGTGCTCATCACCCATTTGTCGGAGCTGATCAACCGCCATGCCCATGAACTCCTCAGCCGGCAGGCGGTGAAGGACATGGTGGATACGGTAAAAGAAAACCATCCTGCCCTGGTGGACGAACTGGTTCCCAATATTCTCTCGGTGGGCGAGATCCAGAAGGTGCTGCAGAATTTGCTCCGGGAGAAAATTCCCGTCCACGACATGGTCACTATTCTGGAAACCCTGGTGGACCAGGGTAAAATCACCAAAGATACCGATGTGCTGACGGAAGGAGTGCGGGAGTCCCTGAGCCGGGTGATAACCCAGATGTACGTGGGAGACCAGCAGCTGCTGCGGGTCATTACCATCGATCCCAAGCTGGAAAACACCATCGCCAATTCCATGCAGCAGACTTCCCAGGGCACCTTCCCGGTGATGGATCCCCAGCGGACCCAGAAATTAATGGAAGGGGTATCCAACATGGTGGAGAAGTTAAAAGGAAAGGGAATTTCACCGGTGATACTTACCTCGCCCAAGATCAGGCTTCCCTTCCGCCGACTGGTGGAGAGGTTTTTGCCGGATGTGCCGGTGGTTTCCATAAACGAAATACTTCCACAAGTACAGGTGGAAGCGGTGGGAGTGATCAGTGAAGATGAAAATTAGGAAATACTATGCCCGTAACCTGCAGGAAGGCATGCAGCTTATCAGGAGGGAGTTGGGCAGCGAGGCGGTCATCATTGACAGCCGCCTGGTGCGCCAGAAAGGCCTGCGGGGCTGGTTTAAGCCCCGCCAGCTGGAGATACTGGCAGCCCTGGATAATTCTCCTCCCCGGGAGGAGGCGGAAGCCGGGTCTTTACGGAATCAGCGGGTGGAGGAACCCCTGAGCCAGGAAGTCACCGAGCTGAAATCCATGGTGCGGCAGTTGATCTCTCAATCCGGGTCTTCTTCCCAGGGCGAAGATAACCACGACCTGGCTTCCTGGAAGGAGCACCTGGAAGCCCAGGACTGCTGCCCGGAACTGGTTAATCAGATCATGGAGGAGATAAAGACCAACCTGAACGGGGAAGTAAAGCTGACCCGGGAGGTGCTGTCCATGATCGTGGAGAGGAAGGTGGCTCAACACTTGCAGTACGCCGGGGAGAAAAACAGCCGGGTGCAGGTGTTGGTGGGTCCCACGGGAGTGGGTAAAACCACTACCCTGGCCAAGCTGGCTGCCCGCTATTCCATCTACCACCGAGAAAAGGTGGGGCTGATCACTATCGACCATTTCCGCATTGGGGCAGTGGAACAGCTGCGCACCTATTCGGAGATAGTGGACGTGCCCCTGGAAGTGGTGATGACCCCCCAAGAATTCCAGGAGGCCCTGAAGAGGCTGCAGCACTGCAGCCGCATCCTGGTGGACACTGCCGGCCGGGGAACCAGGAACGAAATGCAGATCAAGGAACTGGCTGGTTACCTGCGGGACCTGAAAGGGGCAGAGGTGTTTCTGGTGCTGAGCGCCACCACCCGCTGGCGGGACATAAAATACATAACCGCTAATTTTGCCCAGCTGGGTTACAACCGGCTTATCGTCACCAAAGTAGACGAAACTTATTCCCTGGGAGGTATCCTCAACGGGGTTTATTACTCGGGAGTGCCCCTGGTATACCTGACCGATGGGCAGAACGTGCCCGACGATCTCCAGGTGGCTCAAGAAGCGGATATTCCCACTATGGTAGCGGGGGTGAGGGAGTAATGGCAGATCAGGCAGAGAGGCTTAGGCAGGTCTACCAGCAGGAAACCGCCAAAAAAGGTATCCACAAGATATCTCCCTCGGGCAGCTGCCGGGTGGTGAGCGTATCCAGCGGCAAGGGAGGAGTGGGCAAAACCAACCTGGTGGTGAACCTGGCTATCAGCCTGGCCCAGAAGGAGATGCGGGTGATCATTATCGATGCCGATCTGGGTATGGCTAACGTGGATATCCTGGTGAACGCCTACCCCCGTTACACTCTGGAGGAGGTGCTGGAAGGGACCAAAGACGTCAAGGATATCATGCTGGAAGGCCCCTATTCCATCAAAATTATTCCCGGGGGCTCGGGAGCCTTCAATCTGGCCAATCTGGACCAGGAGAAGAGAAATCGGCTTTTAGATAGATTCAGATTGCTGGAGCAGGAGGCGGACGTCCTCCTTATCGACACCGCTGCGGGCCTTTCCCGCAATGTGATGAATTTTGTGGGTGCCGCCGACGAGGCGGTGGTAGTAACCACCCCTGAACCTACTGCCCTTACCGATGCCTACGGCATGATCAAGGTGATGAACGAAGGGGCACTGAAGAGCAGGATTTACGTGGCGATAAATTTTGCCGATCACCTGGCCCAGGGAGAAGACGTCTTCCAGCGCCTGAAGCGGGTAGTGGATAAGTACCTGCCGGGGATGGAGCTGGTCTTCCTGGGGACCATATTTCGGGACGCCCAGGTGGCCCGGGCGGTGCAGGAATGCGCCCCGGTAGTGCTCAATTACCCCAACAGCCCGGCGGCAGAAGCTATTCAGAGGTTGAGCAAGCGCTTTATTGATCAACAGGGCATCCGGGAAGGCCAGGAGGAAAAGAAAGGGGACCGGGGGTTAACCTCCTTTATTAAAAAGCTGCAGAAGTTTTGGAGTTAGAACTAAATAGACCAGCGCAGGAAACCGGAGGAGGCTTTATAGTTTTGAAAGGCAGCGAGCTGTTCAGGATCAATACCCGCATCCAGGTGTGGGAGGAAAACCGGGGGGAGCACTACGAGGCTACTGTCCAGGATGTAGGCCCGGAAAGCTTTTTTATCAACGAGCCCCTGCTTCACGCTTATCGAAAGCTGCCCATGCCGGTAAACAGCCGGTGGAAATTTCAATTGTTGGGAGAGGATGCCCAGTACCAGTTTGTAGCTCCCGTGATCGGTTATCGTCAGGATCAGATACTCCTTATCGAAATCAGCTATCCCAATGAGGTTATCCGTCACCAGCGGCGCAACTATGTCCGCCTGCCCTGCAACCTGGATGTGGAGTACTGGCAAATTATAGAGGGCGGGGTGCGCCCGGGGGAGATTGAGCCCCAGGAGGCTTCCCGGGTGCTGCAGAACTGGAATCAATCCTTGACTATGGGGTATTATTTAGATAAAAAGAGCTTGCAGGAAACTGGTTTGCTGCCCGAAGGGGTGCACAGTTTTACTATAGACATTTCCGGGGGCGGAGTCCAGTTGGTGGTCTACCGCCGACCCACGGTGGGGACTGCTTACCTGGTCCTCATGTATTTGGGAGACAAGAAGATTATGGCTAAAGCCCAGGTGGCCAGGGTGGAGGAGATTAAGGAGGGTTCCCGCCGCAGATACCGGGGGGGGGCCAAGT
>CAZXDQ010000026.1:0-12044 GCA_964639405.1 uncultured Syntrophomonadaceae bacterium
TTACACAAGCTCCGCATCCCATAACCAGCACCTTCTGGTAAGGAGCTATCATCTCCCATATTTGCTCAATGGGTTTTCTTTCTGCAACGATCATTTGCTCTTCACCTTTCTTTCTTGACCGTCATTTTTCCAAAAAATAAGGGTAAAGGACCATAATAAAAAGGGGAAGCCTCTTTTCCAATTCTCCTGGCAAAATAAGACCTGATATTTTAGTGTATTAACGGCTTCCCCCCTTTAATCGCGGTTTACTGCTGCTTAAATACTTCTACGTAAGAATCGCAGTAAATGTCTATATTAAGTATGATGCGGGCAGTAGCTACCGCTGCAATGAGCTCTTCATCATTAGCATCAGCAATAGCTGCATCTAGGCCGTTTGCCATGGCCATTACCGCAAAAGTACGGTTAACTAACTCCCGATTTTTAATTCCACCTTGGGAAATGTTACTCAACCCTACCACTGTCTTGGGTGGAGGATCGGAAACCAGCTTTACCTGGCGTAAGGTTTCAAAAACTTCAGGCCCGTGGTCTTGGGCTACGTTACAGGGAAGGACCAGGGGATCAATGTAAAGCATGTCAGCAGAAACCCCGTAGGCATCGGCAGTAGCCACCAGTTCCATGGCCAGTGCCATCCGGCTTTCCGCATCCTTCGGTATCCCTTCTTCGCTCTTGGCTAACCCGATAACTTCTGCATCGTGTTCTTTGGCCAAGGAAAAAACCCGATCCATTTTGTCTGCTTCCGCCGGAACCGAATTAATCATAGCCGGATTTTTGCAGACTTTAAGTCCTTCTTCAATTACGTCATAATTAGTGGAATCCAAGCATAGTGGTAAATCGCTTACTTCCTGGGTAGCCTGGATTAGAAACTGCATGGCTTCTTTGGGGGTTTTAGAACCGGGGCCCACGTTGATATCCAAGTACCGGGCGCCACCTTCTTTCTGTTTACGGGCCCATTCTTGGACTGCCGTGGGATCATCATTTTTGATCGCCGCAGCGATATCATTGAACATACCGTTTATTCTTTCACCAATAATAATCACTTTTTTCGCCGACCTCCTTTTTTATATTTTTATTCGTAGCTATTGTCCTGAATTAAATCTTCGATGTGGTTTTTAACAATCTTCAAGGCACGGGGATGCCTCATAACTAACAGGTTGATGCCCGACTGCAGGTAAGCCATGGCAGTAGTGGTTTCCCAGTTTACCCCCCTGCCTTCAAGTTCTCCCCAATCGGGGCGTTCTTCTTCGCTAATATTGGCTTCTTTGGCCTTCCATACTTCCCCGCCTATGTTGCCAATACTGGGCATGGACAACATCTTATCCCCCTGGAGGGCTCCCAGGCGGGCTCTTTCCATAATGGAATAACTGTACTCAATACCGTATCCCAAAGCCGCTACCGTGGGGTCGATAACAATGCGGTTGCCCATGGCAGCACTCATTTCGATGATCAGAATGTTCAGCTGTTTGCATATGTTAATATCAATAGGTGATTGGGCCACCACGTTGTGCTGATTTGCCATACAGGAGCTGGTTAAAGCCTTATAGTTTTCTTGTTCAGCTACTCCCAATAGCAAATTTTCTCCGGCACCAGCTTCGGCAACTGCCGGCATAACCTGGTTATCCTTTTCATTGTTGCCGCATCCGTAAACAATAATAGGAACTCCTACTGCTCCCAACACTTTTTTGAGGTTTTCGGCGCATTCTTCCGGGGATGCATCTTTGCCCTCTGGATCAGCGCTGGCCAGGCGAAGCATAATTAACTCCGCTCCGTACTCTTCCACTGCTTTTTTAGCCCAAGCTGCCGGATCATCAAAAACATCCCCGTAGTAATTCTCAAATACAGGGTTCCAGGTCTCCGGCCGGGTATCCCATACTTCTAAAGCCACTACCGGCTTGTTAGGGATGTCACCTTCAAATTGTAAAAAGGGAAGGGTGCTGTCTCCGCCGATAGTGATGGTGTGGGTTCTAGTCCCACCTTCTTCGGAAGTAGCACCCAGAACTACTTCTCCTATTTTGCCTCGGTGTTTCTCTTTCGAAATTTCCACAGCCATAGTTCACTTCTCTCCTTTCTTAACTAAGCGTCTTATGCTTTTTAACTCTTAATTTTTTTAAGCCTGTCATTCGCGTAACCATCTCGGTAAAGGGCCCTACCCCTTTCACCTTTTTAAAAAAGGTGGTCCAGGGCATTAAAGCATCGGAGAATTTAATTCAGCAACATGCTTGGTTTAAGCAAAATTCTCCTTGGCAAATTTGGGAATAGCAGTAGCTTCCCTGGGGCCAACCATTACATTCCAGCCAGATTCGTCTTCCAAGGAACCCTTTATCACTGCAACTGCACCAGGGATAATTATGTTGTGGTGGGAAACTTTGGAGTCCAGCCCCTGGTTTTTCATCTCCTTGGCAATAATTTCCCCGTCGAATTTATTGTCGGCGTACGCCGTCAATACAGAAATGCCTCCGGTGTCAATAGACAAGATATAGCTGGGAATGCGAGAGTTCTCAACTTCACCCTGTACTATAAAATAGGTGAGGGAGAAATTGGTGGTTACGTACACCGGCGAGTTTTCGTTTACCTCTCCAATGGCGTATAATCCCGGCTCTACCTGGATGGGCTTCTGGGGATCGGTAAACAGATTCAAGCGCCAGGAGAGAAGCGGCAATAGCTGATGTTTTTCTTTGGCTTTAAGCACCACTATGCTGGCGTACTTGCTGACGTAAGCTCCCGCCTGCACGATCTCTTCGTCGGGATCTTCCTTGGTGGTAAAGGCAATGGTGGGATATCCGAAGGGACGGAATTTCTTCTTGATTGCCTGGCGGCGAATTTGTGTCATGTCGGCAATCACCTGGGAGGTTCCCCGAGCACCGCTGTCCAAGACCAAATCCTGATGCCCCAAATCAGCTACCTTCTGGCTCAGTTCAGCTAAATGATGCAGGTCTTTGGCTTTTACTGCCAGGGGGCAGCTGTTATTTTTGGCGATTTCCGTCATTTTCTCGTAGTTGTCTTCATTAGCCGCATATATTAACGGTTTGTTATCAGCAACGGCTTCCACTGCCTGCGACATGGCATCGGGATCTTCACAAACCAGCACCATGGCTTTGGGGGTCTTGGAAACCACCGTCTCTGCTGCTTCCTTAAACTTGGCGCCGTCCCCGGAGGCATTAACTACCGCCACCATATCGGTGACTAATTCCATGCCCACCCTTTCAAATTTCAGATCGTTCAAATTTTCAGCTTCGGCAGCCACATCATCGGTATCTTTGATTTCCACTGCTATTCCGGTGGGATGGAAAAACTTCTTATCGTGGCGGAATAATTCCGTTTCGTCACCGGTTTCCACGGCATTGTCCCCGGTTCCTATGGTAACCAGGCGAACGGGAGGAGCTGCTGCAGACTCCAGGGCTGCTTTAGCTTCATCGCTAACGTAGGGGCATTTGTCCAAAGAAGTCTTTCCACTGGCCAAAGCCATAGCAAAAGCTAAACAGGTGGGAGAACCACATTCCTTACAGTTGGTTTTAGGCAAATGCTTATATATTTCCAGTCCAGTCAATCCCATACTCTATCTACTCCTTTCTTAAAAAAACGGTTTTGTCCAGATGTAGGAAAAAAGGGGCTTCATGGCTATTTGTAAGCTCCGCCCCGTTTTTTTCTTGTTTAGCAAATCACTGTTTACATTAAGGGGTCCATGGTGAGTGCCGGGTGTTCCTTTTCTTCCAGGAAGGGCAAGATTTCTTCACCAGTGGTGCCTACGGTTTCGTCGGCAATTTTGTCCACAAAGTCCCTGCCCAAGCCTTCTTCTTCCGCCCGGTCTCTCAATTCCTCGCCCAAGGACTCCTTCAGTTCGGTGGGAATCCAAATTAAACGAGCCAGGCCGCCGTCGGCACTGATGAATTTCCTGCTAAGGACGTAAGCCCTGCCGTGGCCCATGAAACCGGGAGTCTGCACTCCGCCTCCTATGGTTCCCGCCAAGGTAGAGAAAGTCATACCGCAGGGAGTGTCTCCGCCGTATTCCCGGGTGGTGATCATAACCCCATTGCACTCGGGAACAATTGCCATGATGCACTCAAAGCAGCCGCAGGAAGTCATGGGGCGGTCGATAAAGCTGTAAATGGAGCATTCTTCGATAGAACGGTTAGTATTGAGATACACAAACTCGTTTACCGATTCCCAAATACCCTTCTCCGCATCAACAAGGCCTTCTTTCTTGATGGGCTGGTTAGGACCGTTGGGATCGATCTCGTTAGAAGCTTTGCCATCCAGCCAGCTAACCGCGCCGCAAAGCCCCAGCCGCTCCGGCGTAACAATGCAGACGTGGTTAGGGGCAAAGGACTGGCAGAGGCTGCAGGAGTAAAACTCTTCTACCGCTTCGTCGGTTAAGCCGCGGAGCTTTTCGTCCCTCTGGTTGTAGAACTCCCGGGCCCTTTCTATTTCCTGATTTACCTTCTCTTCTTCCGTGTAGATGGTTACCTGCACCCGGTCCACGATAGAGGGGAATTCATCCTTCATTTTGGCAATGAGCAGCTCGCCAAAATGATGGAATTTGAAACCCTTGGCCATGGCATCTTTGCTGATCCGGATCCAAATGGTGTCCCGCTGAGCCATGTGCCAGAGACCTTCTCCGTAGTTCATGATGTCGTGAATGCGGCGTTCTAAAACGCCTTCAAAGTCTTCCTGCATCTTTCGTCCAAAGATCTTTACTACCAGACCCAGGGGAAGGCGTCCGCCTTCTTCCACGTCGTCTATTTCCGGTCCCACTACCTCAACTTTACCGTCCTCTATTTCGTCTTCGTTTACCGATTCCACCAGCTCGAAAGCAGTAGTACGGGTTCCGCCAAACTCCACATGCATATCGCCTTTGCGGATGGCTTCTCCCTCAAAGGCAGGCCCTACCGTAATAGGAACCGGTATCTCCGTAATTTGTAGTTTGATGCCCCGGATTTCCATAGCCACTTTGAGGATGTCCTCGTAGTTGGGATTGGAAATGTACCAGTTGGGGATCTGCTCGTCTTCATCCAGTTCCTGATCGGTAATTACCGGGAAGCCCAAAAAGATGGCAGCAAAGTGGGCAGCCACTTTTACTTCGTCTATTTCACCCAACTGCAGCACGAATGCCCGCACCCGGCGGCGCTGATAGTCCCGGTTTTCCTGGCGGTTGCCCGGAGCAATACCTCCGAAAGCCAGCCCCGCCCGCAGTGCGTAGTTGACTGCGTGAATTACCTGGGTAAAGTTACCAGTGGGGAAGGCAATAAAGTCAACCCCCATTTTCAAGTTAGCTTCCAGGGCTTGTTCCACTACTTCATTGCACAGGAAAAGCATGAAGCCTTTGGACTGCAAGTCCTGCACTAACTTGGCCAGATCCTCCGTGGAACGGGCTTTACCCATAATTACTGCCTGCCCCGGTATGGTCCAGTCCACCAGGAGAATCCCGTAACGACGGACAATGGGGTCTCCCAGGAACCCGGTCCAGGGATCCACGTGGGGATCTTCCCCATCCAAATAGTGAAGCACTTCGATGATCTCCGCTGCGTACGCTGTGGACTCCCCACAGAGGCGAGCATGGTAAAAGGTGGGCTCCTCAAAAATCTGATCCCGCATGCGGTTCAGTATGGGAGGCAGATCTCCCAGCTTGGTCACTTCTTCCCCACTCAAGGCGCGGATTACCGGAAGGTAGTATCCAGTATCGGGATACCCCACCGCTTTATCGGGACCATGTTTTTTTAGCGCCCGGTTCAATAATATTTCTGCATAGCTAGTAGCTATTACCGCCCCGTCGTAAGCTTTTTCAAAAAGCTTCACTGGCGGGTTTTCCTCATCAACAGCACCTTCAAAAATCTCCTCAAAGGATTCTTGCCATTCCCTTGCTATTATTCCTTCTGACATTACCTTCAAACCCTCCTTCTTTATAGGCTATTTATCTTACCAACTCTCGCTTAATTCAGTTTCAAACTTCTCTGCTGCCGCTTTGTGGACTTTCAGCTTCCAGGTGCGCTCATCCAGGGCTCCCAGAATTTTATCCACTGCAGCTTCGGGGTCTTCTTCCCACATGAAATAACCGCCGTAGACGTCCTGGGCGATCTGCAGGGCTACCCCATTTACCAATTGACTGCCGGTGACTTCCGGTACCACCCCTACGTGAGTAGGAATACCCAGGGTTACACACCAGCTGCCGATAGAAACTGCCTTTTCACTCATAGCTTCCGGAGCCGACGCCACAAAAGGCACCTTGGGAATATCTACTCCCCACTGCTCACCCAGGGCGTTAGTGAGGTCGTAACACCGGGTGTTGTCCACGCAGGAACCCATATGGAATACTAGAGGCAGCTTGCTACCATTCAGCTTGTCGGCGTTAGCTTCGTTTAGTTTGTGGATAAATTCTTTTAATCCTTCCCCTGCGTATTTTTCCACGGCGTCTTCATTGAGTAAATCCATTTTAGCAGCACTGCCGGCGGCACAACCAGTAGCCACCATCAGCACGTCTTTTTTAGCCAGTTCTTTTATGATATGGGTATGGCTATGATCGTGCATTACCCTGAGGTTATTGCAGCCAGCAAAGAGGACAACTCCCCTAAGTTGACCGGAGTCTACTGCATCAGTAATAGCTTTGATAGGCTCACCGGGACTCACCGCTTCCAATAGCTCGCTCATCGCCTCAAAACTGAATCCAGCGGTGACTTTGTACTTGTGCTCGGGAATATCCACCCGACTGGGCTCCCTTTCTTTGTAAGCTTCAATAGCTAACCTGATAACTTCCTTGGCCTTTTCCACTGCTCTTTCTTCCAGGAATTCCACGTGGTAAGCACCAGGGATCTTGGAATGAGACATGGTAGTAATAATCCGGGTGTTGAAACAATCGGCGGTCGCCTGAACTCCCGGCATAATGCACTGCACATCTACTACCATAGCGTCCAGCGCGCCAGTCATTATGGGCAACTCCTGGGAGAGGAAATTGGTCAATACGGGGACGCCCTGCCTCATCAACACTTCGTTTCCGGTACAGCATATCCCCATACATTTAATACCTTTGGCTCCCGCTTCTTTGGCCTCATCTTCCATCTCCCGGGCCACCCGCACGATCATTTCGCTCAAGAGGGGGTTGTGCCCGTGAACTGCAATGTTGACCATGTCGGAGTCTATAACGCCCATGTTGGCTTCCGTGGAAACCGGCTTGGGAGTTCCAAACAAGATGTCCGAAATGTCGGTAGCGATATGCATAGCGGTATAATCCGCCAGGGCAGTCTTTAATCCCTGAAAGATCAAGTTTACAGGATCATGGTCTACCCCCATATGGGTTGCTCCCATAGTCTCCGCTACAGTAGTATGGACGCTCCGGGGAGAGATATTGCATTTATCAAATTTCTCCATCCGCTCGGGAACCACCGTGCTCTCTAACCACTTGACCGGCTCTTCACTTAATTTGGTAAAATCTGCTACTGCCTGATTCCATACCTCTTTGAGTATCTCCTCGTCGCTCTTGCCTTCCCGGGCAATGCCCAGGCGATCTGCCACTCCGTACAGTTTTTCCGTGTCTTCGATGGAATAGTCGGGGGCTTTGCCTTCAAACATTTCGGTCAAAGTGTAGATCATGTGGCGGCTGTGGTCGGCGTGGGCGCTGGTTCCCCCAGTAATCGCCCTAATCAGGTTCCGAGCCACAATAGTGTAAGGATGGGCACCGCAGATACCTTTATCGGCCTTCTTGGTTATGCGGCAAGGCCCTTGTAAGCAGATGCGGCAGCATATGCCCTGCTTACCGAAGTTACACTGGGGCTGCATTTTTACGTACCTTTCATAAGCGCTTTCCACTTCGCCCTGGTTTTTGTCAATTACCTCCAGTGACGCTTCATCAATAGTTCTTCTGTGGTCCACTTTCTTCTTTTCTTTTTCGGCCATTTTCCAACCTCCTTGTTTCTACAAATTTCAGTTCAATACCCGATAATTTTAGCCAGGCAGGCTAAATGGTTAATACAGATGGTTAGTGTTGAGGTATACCCTCACCCCCTATTAGTTTTGCCATAAGCTTTTCTATCTCTTTAAAGATATCGGTTTCGAACCCTTCTTGCCCTTTCCCCCGGGCCAGCGCTAAAGCCCCTTCATCAAAAGGCAAGCTCCCCCCAAGTTTTTTCGGAGGCAAGGATTCTTCCAAAAACTCCACTTCTTCCTGGTTACGAATTTTGTTTCCCAAGAAATACAGGCCTTTGATTCCCAATTCTCCTGCCAATTTATCCACCAGCAAAGAAGTCCGAACGCTGGTAAGGGTGGGTTCGGTTATTACCAACATCAAATCCACCCCTCGAGAAGTTCCCCGGGTAAGGTGTTCTATTCCTGCACTCATGTCCAGAATTACCTTTTCCGGCTTATCCAAAAGCAAAGAATTTAAAAGGGACTGGAGAAAGGAGTTCTCTTTACAGTAACAGGCAGAACCGCCCTGTTTAACTCCTCCCATGCGGAGAAATTTTACTGGACCTTTCTGGATGCTATATTCTTCCAACACATCTTCAATGTTGGGGTTAAGATCTACCAGGGCTCCGCCGCCGGCGTTTTTTTCATCTATAACTTTTTTCAACTCAATCAAAGGAGTTTGTTCTGCAATTAATTGGGGATCGAGGCCCAGGGTTATTCCCAAACTGGCATCGGGATCAGCGTCTACGGCGTAAACACCGTCACCCCGGCGGGCAAAATAGTTTACCAATGCCGCTGCCACTGTAGTCTTACCTACCCCGCCTTTTCCGGAAACGGCTATTTTCAAGGTGCTTCCTCCTCTCCCCCACCTCTTGTGAAATATAGATCTTGAGGTAGGTTTATGTCAGGTTTATGCAAAGTAAGGCTTGGTAAATTATTGGTGAATGAATAGTACATACTTGAGCGTCCGCCCTCAGGCTAAGCGGGATCCTGTAAAAGATAGAGAGGTAAATGTTTTATCTCCTTAAGTAATTTAAGCTTAACAGCTTGCTTGAAAACTCCCCGAATTTTTATATTCGACAAACCTTTAAACATTCCTCTGTCCTTGCACAAAGTTGCTCTATTCATAAGATTTCTTCTATTAGCACGTTTATTCTAACTGCTAAAAAAGTATTTAAAAAAGTGGTAGAAGATATCTTCTACCACTTTTTTAATCTATTCACTTGTTACTTTCCTCTTCCGCCACTTTATCTTCTTCCTTTTTCTTAAATATGAAAGTACCTTCTTCCACATCCACCAGCACTGTATCCCCGCTGGTAAGTCTTCCTTGCAGCATTTCCTCCGAAATTCCGTCTTCCAGCCGTTTTTGAATCACTCTTCGCAACGGCCTGGCACCAAACTGGGGATCGTATCCTTCACTGACCAATTGTTCTTTGGCTGCTTCGGTTACTTCTAACTCCATGCCGTAGCTTTCTACTCTGCGGTTCAACTCCCGGAGCATAATGTCCACAATTTGATAAATGTGTCCTTCATTTAATGCATGGAAAACAATTACTTCGTCCAGGCGATTCAAGAATTCCGGACGGAAAGTACGGCGTAATTCTTCCAATACCCTGCTTTTCATTTGCTCGTGACCAGTTTGTTCATCTAGAGGACGAAAGCCCACTGCTGGCTGTTTTCTTATATAAGTGGCTCCCACGTTGGAGGTCATAATGATAACGGTATTGCGAAAGTCCACGGTCCGCCCCTTACCGTCGGTAAGCCTGCCGTCTTCCAAGATCTGCAGTAGGGTGTTGAATACGTCCTGGTGAGCTTTTTCGATTTCGTCCATCAATACTACTGAATACGGCTGCCTTCTAACTTTTTCCGTCAACTGTCCTCCTTCGTCGTATCCTACGTATCCTGGGGGAGCTCCAATAAGTCTGGCCACCGTGTGTTTTTCCATATACTCCGACATATCCAGCCGTATGGTAGCTCTTTCATCGCCAAACAGGGCTTCTGCCAAAGCCCTGGCCAATTCTGTTTTCCCAACTCCGGTGGGTCCCAGGAAGATAAAGGAACCTATAGGCCGCTTGGGATCCTTTAATCCGGCTCTGGCTCTGCGGATAGCTTTTGACACTGCCTCTACTGCTTCTTCTTGTCCTACCACCCTCTGGTGAAGAGTTTCCTCTAGTCTCATAAGTCTTTCTGATTCTTCTTCGGTTAATTTCTTCACCGGGATGCCTGTCCAGCTGGAAACTATTTGAGCCACATCTTCTTCTTTTACTTCTGCTTCATTGGAATAGACTTTCTTTTGCTCCCACTCTTTCCGGTGTTCATCTAGCTCTTCTTTGAGCTTTTGTTCTTGATCCCGCATCTTGGCTGCCTGCTCAAATTCCTGGTTCCTTACCGCAGCCTCTTTCTCGTTTCTGACGCTTTCCAGTTTCTCTTCAATTTCTTTCAAGTCGGGAGGGGTGGTGTAATTCTTAATTCTAACCCTTGAGGCTGCCTCATCAATCAAGTCTATGGCCTTATCGGGAAGGTAACGGTCAGTTACGTATCGATCGGAAAGATCCACCGCCGCATCGAGAGCCTCATCGGTTATCTTCACTTTATGGTGAGCTTCATATCGATCCCGCAATCCTTTTAAGATTTCCAGGCTGTCTTCTTTATTAGGTTCTTCTACCATTATAGGCTGAAAGCGTCTTTCCAGGGCGGAATCCCGTTCTACATGTTTCCTGTACTCGTCTATGGTAGTAGCTCCTACGCACTGCAGTTCTCCTCTGGCCAGGGCTGGTTTAAGAATATTTGACGCGTCGATAGCGCCCTCCGCCGCTCCTGCACCTACAATTGTGTGGAGCTCATCAATAAACACGATGATGTTCCCCGCCTGGCGCAACTCTACCATAAGTTTCCGCAGTCTCTCTTCGAATTCGCCCCGGTACTTAGTGCCGGCCACCACTGCGGAGAGCTCTATAGTAACTACTCTCTTATCCCTCAGTATCTCCGGCACATTCACTTCTACTATTCGATGAGCCAAGCCTTCCGCAATAGCAGTTTTACCTACACCCGGCTCGCCAATTAGGCAGGGATTATTCTTGGTGCGACGGCTCAAAACCTGGATAACCCTTTCTATTTCCTTTTCTCTTCCGATGACCGGATCAAGCTTTCCTTCTTGAGCCAATTTGGTTAAATCCCTTCCGAAGGTATCTACGGTAGGTGTTTGAGTGCTGCTGCTACTACTACTGGATTTGGCTGTACCGGAAGCAGCGCTGGAACCCTCTTCCCCACCTAAAAGCTGGATCACTTCTTTCCGGGTTTTCTTCAAATCCATTCCTAAATTAGTCAGCACCTGGGCAGCTATACCTTCACCTTCTCGCAGCAGCCCCAGCAGGAGATGCTCAGTGCCCACGTAATTGTGGCCCAGATTCTGACTTTCTTCTATGGCTAGCTCTATAACCCTTTTAGCCCGGGGAGTATAACTAATACTCTGGGGAGGATTCTTGTCTCCTTTAGGGATTATATTTTCGACTTCCTGGCGCACTTTATTCAAATCGGCTCCCATATTTTGCAAGGCCCGGGCTGCTATGCCGGAACCCTCTCTTACCAATCCCAGCAACAAATGCTCGGTTCCGATAAAGTTATGGTTTAACCTGCGAGCTTCTTCCTGAGCCAACACCAAAACTTGCTGTGCTTTCTCTGTAAACCTGCCAAACATAAACATGGTATCACCACCTTTTCATGGTTACTTTTTACTTGCAGTGTGATCCTTAATCTATTCTCCAATTAAATTCTATCTAACCTGGATCTGCCTATCTTGCCTGCCACCCCCAACTACTCCCTGCTACCCTTAAGCCCCGATTTCCTGTAAACGTTCTCTTATCTGTCTGGCTCTTTCCTCATCCCTCTCCCTTTCATCAAGCTCTTTGCCTGCTAACACTTGCAAACATCCTGGCCTTATTACTACCATCAGCTGCAAAAATAACTGGCGACTCATGTGGGGAAGGAGCCCCAACTCAAACCCCAACCTTATATCTGAAAGCAGCTTCATGGCCTCCTTAGAACTTATAAGGCGGGCGTACTTCATTATTCCTAAAGCTCGCCAGCATCTATCCTTCAGCTTTTCCCGGTTTTCATTAACCAGAGACTGGCGGGCGTTATTTTCTTGTTCTATA
>CAZXDQ010000027.1:0-11998 GCA_964639405.1 uncultured Syntrophomonadaceae bacterium
TCTAATTGCGGATTAAGCTCACCTTGCTGCAAAAGATTTCTAGCCAAATCCTTCCTCCTAGGGAAGCTCAACCTATGCAATTACAACCATCTGAGGTGCCCTGAAAGTAGAGGAGGCCCGCCATTTTTCCCCCTATTTTCCAAATTTACGTAAACGGTAACTAAATTTTAAACATCCCTGGAGAAAATGTCAATAAATTTTGCACATTACCACTATGCGTTTTATTGAAAACTTTTATTGTAGTCATTTTATTGGCAAATTCCAGGGACAGTGGCTTGCCAAGTGTTAGCTTGCAAGTTCAACAGTAACGATTCTCCCAAGCTTTAGATTTTCCAAATAATTTTCAGATTTTTATTGACAAGGCATTTCCGGGTTCCTAAAATTAAGGCAGCTGAAGTTTGCGTTAACGTAAATTTTAAGAATAGCAAAGGAGGTTAAAAGTTGTGTTCGATTACTTGTTAACGGAAGAGCAGCAAAAACTGCAGCAGGAAGCCCGGGACTTCGCCAAGTCAGTTGACCGGCAACTCCTGCTGGACATGGATGCGGATAAGGTATGGTACCCTAAGGGCTATCTGGAAGAAGCTGCCCGCCGCCATCTGCTGGGGTTACGCTTCCCGCAAAAATACGGCGGGAGAGGCTTGGGATGGGCAGAAGAAATCGTAGCTCTGCAAGAAATAGGTACCCTGGGCACTTCCCTGGGATGCCTCTATTCCCTGGTAAGCATAGTGGGAGAAGCCATTAATCAATTCGGCACTGAAGAACAAAAAGAAAAATACCTCAAACCCACGTTGGAAGGCAAGATCGCTACTGCCGAAGGCTTAACCGAGCCCCGGGGCGGGTCCGACTTTTTCGGCGCCACCACCCAGGCGGAGAAAAAGGGAGACAAGTATATTCTTAACGGACAAAAGCGCTTTATTGTAGGGGCTGAAGGCGCCGACTACTTTATGGTCTATGCCCGGACTGATCCCCAGGCTTCCCCTCATAAAGGT
Organism: uncultured Syntrophomonadaceae bacterium; assembly: GCA_964639405.1. Lineage (GTDB taxonomy): Bacteria > Bacillota > Dethiobacteria > DTU022 > PWGO01 > CAZXDQ01. Next base: position 990 of record CAZXDQ010000027.1, read on the forward strand.
ATCAGCGCCTTTCTGGTCGATCGGGGACCGGGAATCGAAGTAAAACACGTTTACGGTTTGATGGGAACGCGAGGAGGCGGGACAGGCAGGGTAGTTTTCAAAGAGGTAGAAGTTCCCCCGGAGAACCTGCTGGGTAAACTGAACGGGGCTGCGGAAATTTTTTATCAGATGATGGTACCCGAGCGCATGACCAGCGCCGGAGGTGCCTTGGGCATGGCCCGCTCCTCTCTGGAAGTAGCCACCCGCTACAGTACCCGGCGCAAAGCCTTTGGTTATAACATTAAGAATTTCCAGGGGGTCAACTTCAAGATCTCCGAAAGCCTGACCATGCTGGATGCTGCCAAATCCCTGGTATTCAATACTGCCCAAGCCATTGATCGGGGTATCGAGCCTTCCCTCCAGCGCCGATTGGTCTCCGAATCCAAGAAAAAAGCCACCGACACCGCCTGGGAAGTAGTAAACCACGCTATGCAGATCCTGGGCGGCATCGGCTACACCAGTATCTATCCCCTGGAAAGAATGCTCCGGGATGTGCGCCTTACCACTATCTGGACCGGCACCAACGAGATTATGAATCTCATTATCCAGCACGAATTCTTCAAAGAATTCGCCAGCACCTATGCTCCAGGCCGCGACATCGAACAAGACGCCGCCGAAGCAGAATACGAAGAAGAAAAAGTTTACGAATAACCAAACCCATGGGGCCAGGTACCCCATCCCCTTTTGCCACAGAGAGATGCCACAGGAGGGACGGGGTACCTGGCCCCATCCCTCCAGGCAATAAGCATCATTAATATTAGGAGTAAGAAAGACCAGGCACTCCAAACCCCCGGTAGGCGGGCACATAAGCAGGCAATCACCCTGTCCACTTTAGAGCATCCATAACCTCAGCTAAAAAAAAGGACCACGTACCCCGTCCCCCCTGTGGCACTGTGGCACTAAAGGGGTTAAAGGGGGAGGCCTTGCAGGAAGATTCGGGAGGTTCTTTCTACTGCAGTGATGTCTTGAAGGGGATCTCCCTCCAGGATGAGCAGGTCGGCGTCCTTGCCGGGGGCGATGGATCCTTTTCTTTCATCGATTCCCATGAGTTCGGCTCCCTTTAAAGTGGCAGCTTGGATGGCCTCCAAAGGTTCCATGCCCTCTTCTACCATCAAGGAGAGCTCAAAAGCGTTCCTCCCGTGGTAGTTAAAAGGGGTCCCGGCGTCAGTGCCCATGGCTATATTTACCCCCGCCCGAAGCGCCAGACGAAAGCTATTACCCTGGGCTTCTCTAACTGCATTGGCCTTTTCTACCATATATTCGGGGATGCCCGCTTCTCTGCCCTCCCTGGAAATCCAATACGGAGCAGCCAGGGTGGGGACCAAAAATACCCCTTTCTCCTTTATCAGGTTTACTGCTTCTTCATCCAAAAACACCCCGTGTTCTATCGAATCCACCCCTGCTCGCAGGCTGGTCTTGATTCCTTCCAAGCCTTGAGCGTGAGCGGCAACCTTCCGATCGGCTTTGTGGGCTTCCTCCACCGCTGCTCTAATTTCCTCCTCCGTAAGTTGGGGCGAACCAGGTTCCACCCCTTCCGTCATTACTCCCCCGGTGGCCATCACCTTAACCAAATTGACTCCTTCTTTAAGCTGTTTTCTGGCTCCCTTCCGGGCTTGATCTGCTCCGTCCACTTCTTCACCTTCTGGCCAACCGTGGCCTCCAGTCATGGTCAGTAACCTGCCGGAAGCCAGCATGCAGGGCCCCTGAACCTCACCTCCAGCAATAGTGTCCCGGAGGTCCAAATCCACGTAATTCTTGCCTCCCATATCCCGCACCGCAGTAACACCGGATAACAGGGTTTTTCTTGCATTCTCCGCTCCCCGCAATGCAGTGCGTCCGTCTCTCTCTCCAGCCAAAACTGCAAAGGGATCGGCGCAGGGTTTAAAGCACAAATGGACGTGGGAGTCGATCAATCCCGGAACCACTGTCTTGCCGCTGCAATCTATTACCTCCGCCTCAGGGGAAACAGAAGTTTTTTCAGCAGAACCCCAGGCGGAGATTTTTCCGTCTTCGCCTATTACCACTACCCCCCTATCCACCGGTGGAGCACCCGTTCCATCAATAACCTTGCCGCCAATCAGAGCCTTGATCTCCCTCACCTCTTTCTAATCCCGTTCTAATTTCCCAACGTAAAATATAAATTCGGCGAAACCTGCCCTTTTTCCTGGAAAATTATAATTTTAATTTAAAGTTTTACTAATGGGTGGGCGATAACATCTTATTATAAGGATACGCCCCAAACCAAAGGCACCCACCGGTAACAGCATAGATAGTGGCTGGAAGGTGAAAAGAAAAAAAGGGGTGGGGCACAATGGTTTCTTCAGTGTCATGCCCCTGAGAAGACTTCCCAAGCAAAAACAAACGTAGGGGCCAAATAATTTTTGGCCCCCAACTATAATCCCGTACCCTATTGTTGATACACTTTTTCCCTGATTGTACTACCCTTCCATCCGCCTTCCATCCGCCTACCATCCGCCTACCATCCGCCTACCATCCGCCTTCCATCCGCCTACCATCCGCCTTCCATCCGCTTTTAGTTCGCCTGCTTTCAGTCCTCTTTCAGTTTTTCTAAAACTCCTCAAAGAGTTGGGCATGCTTCTTATCCACACTACCCTGGTTGATTAGTTCGGATAATCCCCCTTTGGCTTCCTCAACAAATTGCGCATTCTGGAGGAGATCTTCTTCTATCAAGCGGTTTTCTAACTCGTGGCCGGGTATCATATGTTCCAACTTCTCCGCCAAAACTTCCCCCACCCTACCGGCAGATCGGAAAGGAAGGTGCAGCAAACCTATCAGTTTGGTGAATCTACCTTTTAGCCCTTTAGGATTGAATACCTGGGGCGGAAACACCTGCCAGCGATGGCCGGAATACCGGGCAGCATAAAATATCACCGGATATTCTTTCTCTGCCTGATGAGCCGGAATGCTCACCGTCAATTCGTTTACCCTCTGATACTGCTGGCGGCAGAGATCTATACGCTGGTTAATTTCTTCACTCAAGGCACTTACAGCATTATCCAGCCGATCCAGGCGCTGTTGAAAGGCTTGCATACGCTTCTCTTTCTCCTCTTGAAAGTTGTCTATCTTCTCCTGCTGGGACTGGGTAAACTGCTTCTCCTCTTCGTCCAATTCCTTTAAGGTCTCCTGCAGTTTCTGGTCATTCTCCGCTAAACCTTCCTCTTCGGCCTTGATCTTTTCCCGCCAATAATCTTCCCCCGTTTCCTGATACTGTCTCCGGAAACGTTCCAGTTCCGATTGGAGTGTATCTTTCTGTCTTTGATGATCTTGTCGGGCTTTCTCCCGGATTTTCTCCAGCTCCTGGTTGCGGGCAGCAATAGCTGAGCCTACCTGCTGTTGTAGTTCCTCCAGAGCCCGGTTGCTAGATTCCTTGGCTTCCTCGGCAGCTTTATTTATCTTCTGCACCATCTGATCTCGATAAGCCAAGACCTTCTGTTTCAGCTTCAACCAATCTTCCGCTCCAGCGTCATACTCCGAAAGCTTCTGCCTTAACTGCTCTACTACTTGCACAGGTTCAATCGCCATTTCCAGTTTGGCTTCCATAGAATACTGCTGGTCTTCTTTTAGCAAGAGTTCCGCTTCTTCCGGTTCGGGAACAAGCCCCGTTATTTCCGCCGTCTCCGGATGGCTGTGATGGGCTGCATCGGCAGCTTTTTGGCAAAAGGAAATAAACTCTTCTTCACCCAGGTTCTCTCCCGGTTCCAGGGGGGGACCGTCAGGGGGAAGGTCAAATTTAATTTCTCCCGTCAATAAACCCTGGGGATCTATCACTACACAGGTGCAACCTTCCTGCTTCTGGTTCCAGGTAGCCGCGTATAAGGGCAGGCAGAATCGGGTTAACACCTCCAGTTCTTCGTACTGCCTCCTACCGGGAAAGCCTTTTGCTTTGCGGTTGCTCACTGCCATCCCCAAAGCGGCAGCAGCTTCCATTTCCCGGGAAGGAGTGTACAGATCGGTAACAAAAGGCATGGGATTAACCTCCTCCAAGTTTCAGGTGGACTTTTCCTTTAGGAAGAAGCCCTTGATTAGAGTTTACCCAATTTTTAAACCAAATACAAGCACTGCTGGAAACTGACTCCTGCCTCCCTGCTCTTCCGTTTCTTCTCTGGCGCCTTCTAATTGCACTTTTTGTCCAAAAACCTTTTCTAAGCCAAAAAACCCAGAATTCCTCTAATTTTTAAGTCTTAAACCAACAAAAGATAAACTATTTGGATATACCGAAAAAACCAACGGGATAGGATCTTCTTTACTGCTTTACTGCAAGCTCAAGAAGCCTATCCCGCTAACCGATACCCCATCAACAAGGATAGGGTAAAACCAGGCAGCCCTGGTAACCCAGGTAACCCTGGTGGCAAAAGGATTCTTTTTCTTTGCTTTCTATGCCTTTCTATGTTTTCTATACTTTGTCTTTTTACTCCTTATACATCTCTTCAATTGAATCCTGGTACTTTTGGTGGACCGCTTTCCGTTTCACCTTCTGGGTCGGGGTCAGGTCGCCGCTTTCCTGGGTAAATTCCCGGGGAATTAAGGTAAACTTCTTGACCTTTTCTACCTGCCCCAAATCAGCGGTGCGGCGGTCAATTATCTCCCGGTAAAAGTTAAGGATTTCCGGATGCTGCAGCAGTTCTTCCCGGGTGCTGTAAGAAATGTTTTTGCCGGCAGCATATTCTTCCAGCGCTTCAAAGGTTGGCACGATGAGGGCAGAAACAAATCTTTGCCCTTCTCCCACTACTACTGCCTGCTCAATATAGTAATCCTCTACCAGCATCATCTCAATTTGCTGAGGAGCGATATACTTGCCCCCTGCTGTCTTCATCAAATCCTTTTTCCGGTCGGTAATAACCACATAACCGTCTTCATCCAGGTGGCCGATGTCGCCGGTCTTAATCCATCCGTCGTCGGTGAACGATTCCCGGGTTAATTCGGGCTCTTTGTAATATCCCTGCATCATGTTGGGGCCCCGGGCTTCCAGTTCACCGTCCTCTGCTACCCTGACTTCCACCAGGGGCACTACCGGACCACAGGTGCCAAATTTGTTGTGGGTGGGATTAGCTACACTTATTACGAAGCATTCGGTCAAGCCGTAACCCTGCAGCAGTAGAACCCCCGCCTTGAAGAAAAACCTGCCAATTTCCCCGGAAAAGGGAGCTCCTCCTACGTTGTAAACTTTGCTGCGCCCACCGAAAATTGACCTGATTTTATTCAGCACCAGTTTGTCAGCCACCCGGTACTTTAGCTTCAAACCCGGAGGAATAGATTCCCCCCGGTGTTTCATGCACTCCACCTGATCTCCCACCTCCAGCCCCCAGTGGAAAATCTTTTGTTTTCGAGCAGGTGAATTTTTGATGCCCTCTTGAACCTTGGCATAAATTTTTTCCCAAATCCGGGGGACACTGCACATGTAATGGGGGCGGGATTCTTGCAAGAACGTTTCCAGATCTTTAGTGTCGTGGCAGTAGTCTACCTGCCCGTTCCCCTGAAGGATGTGGTAAGTCCAGGACCTCTCGAAAATATGGGAGAGGGGAAGAAAAGCCAGGTTCACATCCGTCTCTTCAATAGGCAGGTGATATCCGGCTCCAAAACCAGCAGCCATAAAGTTTTGGTGGGTAAGCATTACCCCTTTGGGTTTACCGGTAGTCCCCGAAGTATAGATAATGGTAGCCAGATCTTCCCAATTAGCCTGGGCGTAACGTTCCTGGTAATCCTCTTCATTTCCGGCTTCCCTTCCCAGGCGCAAAAAGTCATCCAGGTACATCGCATCCCTTTCCTTCTGCAGGTCCACCCTCCGGTCAAAAACTACAATCAGCTGCAAATGAGGAGAGTCCTCCTTCACCTGCAGGGCCTTTCGATACTGCTCTTCATCTCCCACGAATAGGATCCTGATTTCCGAGTGGTTTACAATGTAGTCCAGTTCTGCAGCAGAGTTAGTAGCGTATACCGGGACGGAAACTCCCCGGACGTTAAAAATTGCAAAATCTGCTACTGCCCACTCTACCCGGTTGGAAGCAAAGATCCCCACTTTTTCTTCCACTTCTACTCCTCGAGATAGAAGGGCCCGGGCAGTGTCATCGATCATTTCCCCCAGCTGCTTCCAGGTAAAAGCTTCCCAATCTCCGTAAACTTTATGGCGCACCGCCACTTTGCTGTCACCAAATTGCTTCACCCGTTGGGTGATCATGTGCCCCAAATGCCTTTCCTGCTCTAAAAATTTCTCGAATTCCCGTTGATAATCCGTTTGATCCTTAGTTTTTTCTTCCGTTGAAATCACTGCCATTCCCAGTAGTCCCTCCTCACTCAAAATTTTCTTTTGCTGTGAGCCCTAAGCTGCATCCCCTAAATGGTTTCCTGCCAATGTTTCCTATTTTGAAATAATTTAAACTAGTTAATGATTAATTACCTTTATTATTTTCGACAATAACTTCTATTTTCGACACCATTTTTCCTCCTTCTTCGCTAAGATTTCCTCTATATTAACATTTTGTTTTTCCAGATTATTGGATTGCTAGTAGCCTACTGGTATAACTACCTATCATCTATCCAAGACGATCCCCTTGCTGAATGAATTGCTGAAAGAGGTGTTGAAGGAGTTGCTGAAAGAATTGCTGAAGAAGTGTTTAAAGGAAGCATTTCACCCAGGATATGCTCCCCTACAGCCACAACCAGCAGCATGAAAAAGCTGTACGGCCATCAGTCTACCTCCAAGCCGCTCACAGCTGCAGATTTTTATATATTGACTTTTTCCAAAATTAGTGCGATAATAAATTAACTATTATAAAATACTGTTTCTGGCAGGATCCCCACTACAACTGCCAGTGTCTCAATCCATCCGGTTGGGTTTCCATTAACTTCCCCAGCTTATACGTATCCACAACAGCAGCCTAACTCGCAGCAGGCAAAATTTGGCTACGAATGTACTTAAACTAGCTTGCTCAAAAAACAGTCAACCAAGGTCCCAGAAGAGTTAGTCCGGCTCCACCACCCATTAAGGGTGCTTTTATCTCTTGTGCCTAAAGACGACAAAAAATTGGGCGGCGAAAAGATGCTCCATTAACCATCCGGGAACTGGTAATAATTCGGCAGGGTTGCTGGTAATAATTCGGCATGCTGAAGCTAGGAGCTTTGGGCGAATCCGCAGCAATCAAGGTCTAAGTAATGTGCCGGCCCAAAAGAAGTAGAAGAAGGGAGGTGCAAGCCAGGAGAAAAGTAATCTAGGTAATTGGAAAAGAGTAACTTGAACCGGAAAAGACCAATAACCAAAGAGGGGAAAACTCACCATACAGGGAAAGGGGGCTTGAAAGAGGAGCAGAGGAATACGCAGAGGAATACAAAGTAGCCTTAATTCTTAATGGCGGTGCACTAAAGGGGAAGTATAAAAAAACTATGGGGGGTTTATTTAATGAAAAGCAAAAAATTTTTTAAATGGCTGTTAGCAGCAGTTATGGTAGGGCTAATGGTGACCGCAGTAGCAGGCTGTGAACCCGAAGAAGAAGTGGAGCCAGAAGAACCAGAAGCAGAACCCACTCCCGGAGTAGTTGAGTTTGCCACCGACCACGAATTTATGGTACGGGAAGACGGCCTCCCTGCCCTGGAAGAAGCGTATGACTTTGAGTTCGACGAAGTTCACGATATGGCTATCGGTCTCACCCACGAAGCTTTGAGGGACGGAGATGTCTGTGCAGCTATGGGGTTTGCCACTGACGGCAAAATCGAAGCCCTGGATCTGGTGAACCTGGAAGACGACCAAAAATTCTTCCCGGTATACAATCCTTCTCCGGTGGTAAGGGAAGAAGTCCTGGAAGAGTATCCAGAAATTGAAGAACTGCTGGGGGAGATTGCCCCCATGCTGGATACCGATACCATGATCAACCTCAACTTCCTGGTGGACATCGAAGGTTATGAGCCCGATGAAGTTGCCGAGGAATGGCTAATGGAAGAAGGCTTAATCTCTGAGGATCCGGAAGAGCCCGCCGAAGGAGATCCGGTAGTTGTAGGTTCCAAAGAATTCAGCGAGCAGCAGACATTGTCTCAAATCGCCCTAATGGTCCTGGAGCATGCAGGGATTCCGGTAGAAGACAGCACTAACCTGGGAGGCACAGAAGTCAACCGCACCGCCCTGGAAGAAGGCGACATCGATATGTACTGGGAATACACCGGGACCGCCTGGTTAACTTTTTTTGAAGAAGAAGAAGTTATTACCGATTCCGAAGAAGTATATCAGCTGGTGAAGGAAAGAGATGCCGAAGAGGGCTTGATCTGGCTAGATTACGCTCCCTTTGACAACACCTACACCATTATGATGCGCTCTGAACACGCCGAAGAACTGGGCATCGAAACCATCAGCCAACTGGCGGAATGGGTGAAGCAGGTCCAAGCCGGGGAAGAAGCCGTAGATGAGGAAGAGGTAGAAGAAGAAGAAGAAGAGGAGGAAGTAGAAGAAGAACACGAAGAAGAAGAAATGGAAGAAAATGATGAGGGATGAGCAAGCTAGCGATAACCATTAACGATTAATGGTAAACATTGAATGTTAAATGATTACTAAATAACACTTGATGATAATGATTGAAAATTAAAGACGGAAGACTTTCTTTGCATAAAAGGCATTCGTCATTTTTAAAAGTTAAACCGAATAAAGAGAACTAAAGTCGGTTTTTCAACTAACCAGGAATATACGCTGAAAAAATGATTATTTAACCTCTTTTCTGGAAAAAAAAAATGTATTATAATAGAGGCTAAATATTCATTGTTTCCATTGCTGTAAGATACCCCCATAGGAAAATGGCAAAGTCGGTGAAAGCCGGCGGCGCAAAGCCAGGGGTCTAAAGCGGTAAATTGATTAATAGCCTGAATTTTTATACCGCTATGATAGCCCGGTTGCCCTAAGCACAAGAGTGCATAAGCGTATAGCACTGCATTAACCTGCCTTAGGTGTCAACCTGGGGCAGGTTTTTATATTTCTATCCCCGGGCAATTAACCAAAAGCAATGCGGAAACAAAAAACAAGGGGGCCCATAAGTGAAATTCAAAAGTATCGGCAGTAAAGTAGCGTTTTTTGCCTTCCTTTTGCTCCTGGTAGCTTCTGCGGTGTTGGGCGTAACCTCGTATTACATTGCTTCCAATACAGTAACTGCAGAAGTGGACCACGCTTTAGAGGACATAGCGATTGAAGGAAGCAACACTATCCAGGGTTATATCGAAACCGAGCTGGCTGCCCTGGAAACTCTGGCCTCTACGCCGGAAATAGCTTCCATGGAGTGGGAAGAGCAGCAGGAAATTTTGCAGCAGGAAAAAGAGAGGATGGATTTTCTTACCCTGGCGATAGTTTATCCCGACGGCAACGCCCACTACCCGGATGGGGAAACGCAAGACTTGGGAGACCGGGGCTACGTAGAGCGAGCTTTCGCAGGTGAAAGCACGCTTTCGGACATCATTATCAGCAGGGTAACCGACGAACCGGTGCTTATGTTCGCCGTACCCATAGGAAACGGCGAGGGAGCTCTCATTGCCAGGGCAGACGGGGCTTATTTAAGCGAATTGACCGCTGACATGGGCTTCGGAGACAGGGGCTACGCCTTTATTATTGCCCAGGATGGGACCACCCTGGCTCATCCGGACCCGGAACAAGTTTACGGGCAGGTCAATATCATTGAAGAGGCGGAAACTGACCCCGGCCTGGAAGAATTAGCGGAAGTCAAATCCACCATGATTCAAGGGGAAACCGGGGTTGACCACTACGTGTACGAAGAAGAAAATCGCTACATGGGGTACACCCCCATTGAAGAAACCGAGGGATGGAGCCTGGCGGTAGGTTCTTATGAAGATGAGGTGTTGGCAGGGGTTTACAATCTACGCAACGTGATTATGGGCATCGCTGCCGGATTATTAATAGTAGGGCTGGGAGGCGCCGTAGCCCTGGGGCGAAATTTGGCCGCTCCCATCAAGGACTGTAGCCAGTTTGCCCACCGCATGGGGCAGGGCGATTTTTCCATAGAGGTCCCTTCCTACGCCTTGAACCTGCAGGACGAACTGGGAACCCTATCCCACAGCTTTCAGCAGCTAAGAAATTCCCTGAGGGGTATGCTGCAGACGGCCCAAAACAGCACTGCTCAGGTACATACATCCAGTGAAAGCCTGGCTTCCTCTGCAGAAGAAATGAACGCCTCTTTGGAAGAAGTCTCCGCTACCGCCAACCAGTTCTCCAATAACGCCCAGGAATTGAGCAAAAACTCCCAGGAAATGAGCACTAAAGGGCAAGAAATCTCAGAGAGCGTGGAAGAAGGGAGTAAAGCTTCCAAAGAAGCCATTTCCCAGATGGAACAACTATCCCACACCATCCGCCAGTTAAAAGAAGTGGTAGACGATCTCAGCGAGCGGACGCAGAATATCGACAAGATTGTGGATGCCATAAAAGAGATTGCCGATCAGACCAACCTGCTGGCCCTAAACGCTGCCATAGAAGCTGCCCGGGTAGGCGAAGAGGGACAGGGCTTCGCCGTAGTGGCGGAAGAGGTGAGAAAGCTGGCTGAACAATCCGCCAACTCCGCCTCCGAAATCACCCAAATTATCGAAGATACCCGCAACCAGATTACCGGAGTAGTAGAAAATATGGAAGAAGGGGTGCAGCAGGTAGATAAAGGAACTCAATACGTGTCTTCTGTGGACGGCCTCTTCGACAACATCATGGAACACACCAAGGAGATCACTTCCCAAATAGAACAGGTTTCCTCAGCTTCCCAGGAAATCGGCTCCGGAAGCGAAGAAATCTCAGCTTCAGTAGAAGAACAAACCGCCTCCATGAACGAAATTGCGAGCACAGCCACCGAACTGCAGCACCTGGTAGAACAACTGGAACAGGCAGTGAAACAATTCCACTTTGAAGACCGGGAAGAGATAAAGGAAGAAGAGAAGGAAGAATAAATTCATCCTTTCCAGCTTGAACTAACTTAAAGGCGGCC
>CAZXDQ010000028.1:0-11817 GCA_964639405.1 uncultured Syntrophomonadaceae bacterium
ATAGTTTCTATGCTTTCTAATCGGGCATCTTCAATAAAAGTGCAGGTGTTAACTAAAATTACTTCGGCTTGGGCAGGGTCCTTTTCTATTAGGAATTCCTCCTGCTGCAAGTCCCCCAGGACATTTTGAGTATCGATGAGGTTTTTGTCGCATCCTAAAGTGACGGCGCTTAAGGAATAGCGTTTTCTATGAGGCATAGAAAGCTCTTTGCCCCCCTATTTTAGAAGCAATAGTTCAGTAAAGGCCGAGCCTTTAGAGTTTATTCTAACAGTGAAAAGTTGTACCACCGAGGATTTTCGTAATCCTCGATTCCTTCTACTTCCTCTTCATTCAATTTTAGTTGTAGCCCCGGAGGGTATCCTACTCTAATCCTAATCTCTTCCTCTGCCGTTATTTCTAATTCATCTCCCTCTTCAAAAGTTCCCTCTTGATAGTGCTCTTCGTCGGCGTAAATATCAATCCAGCAGCGGGCAGTAAAGATTAGCTCCAAGCTCAGTTCCTCTGCCCCTTCTGCTTGCCAAAAAGACTCCTCTTCTTCGGAATCTGTTTTGGTAATTTCCAGGGAAGGTTCTTCTGGTTCTTCTTCTTCTGGTTCCTCTTCTGGTTCTTCCTCTAGTTCATCATTTTCTGATTCCGCTTCGGAAGGGGGTTCTGGTTCTTCATCGTTAATTTGGTAGCCATTGAAATAGAGCAGTTCACCATTAGAAAGAGACATCCAGATGCCTGCCAGCACAATCAATGCCAGGAGCACCAGAATAGTGGTAAAAGCAAAAGGAAAAGGAGCTCTTCGACGGTAAACTCGCCTTTTCTTTTGGGGTTTGGGTTCCTCGCTCTTCTGTTCTTCTGCTTTAGATTTTTTGTGTTCTTCTGCTATTTCCTGGGGGTCTAAGCCAACTGCTTGGGCGTAAAGCCTTAGAGCTCCAATAGCATAAATTTCCCCTTCAAATGGCGAGAAATCTCCTTCTTCTATAGCATTTAAAAGTTTAATGTGGACTTTGGTCTTTTCGCTGATATCTTCCAAAGAAAGATTCATCGACTGGCGCGCTTCTTTTAAACGATTAATATAATTTTCCATTAGCATCCTCCCCTCTATTTGGGGTATAAATTTATCTTCCCCTCTATAATGTTTTTTCTTTGAAATCTTCCCGGATTTGATGAGCTTCTTCAGGAGAAAGAAGAATTACTCTGGGCTTGCTCCCCTCGTGCTCTCCCACTACACCTTTGTTTTCCAAATCGTCCATTATTCTGGCTGCTCTGGTGTAACCTACGCGGAATCTCCGCTGTAGCAGGGATATAGAGGCCTGGCCGGTTCTTACTACTAGCTCCACTGCATCAGGGAAAAGTTCATCTACATCTTCCCATTCCTCCTCTTCGGTTTCCTGGGTAAGCATTTCCTCGGTAAAGATTTCTTCTCCCTGCTGCTTCACGTAATCTACTAATTTTTCCACATCATTTTCACTGATAAAAGCTCCCTGAACTCGTAGGGGTTTAACTGAGCCGATAGGAGCAAAAAGCATATCTCCCCTGCCTAGAAGCTTTTCGGCGCCACCCATATCTAAAATGGTGCGGGAATCGACCTGGGAAGATACGGTAAAAGCTATGCGAGAAGTGATATTTGCTTTTATGATTCCAGTTATTACATCCACGGAAGGCCTTTGGGTAGCTATTACCAGGTGGATGCCGGACGCTCGTGACATTTGAGCTAACCGAGAGATGGTATCTTCTACTTCTCCTGGAGAAACCAGCATCAAATCTGCTAACTCGTCAACTATCACCACCAAAAAAGGCAATTTATCCCCTTCTACCTTCCCTTCTTCTACGTATTGGTTGTAGGCGGTTATGTCCCGGGCACCGGCCTTGGCAAAGAGATCGTAGCGCCGATTCATTTCTTTTACCATGTTTTTTAGAGCCTGGGATGACTTTTTAGGATCAGTTACTACTGGAGCCACCAGATGAGGTATTCCGTCAAAGATGTTCAACTCTACCATTTTGGGATCAATCATTAAAAATTTTGCCTGGTCGGGTCGAGCCTTAAAAAGTATGCTGGCTACTATTGAGTTTAAACAGACACTTTTCCCCGAGCCAGTCGCGCCGGCTATTAATAGGTGGGGCATTTCCTCTAAACTGGTTACTACAGGAACCCCGGTAATGTCTTTGCCAATGGCAACACTCAAAGGGGATTCATTGTTCTTAAAGGTAGAGTGCTCTAGCACCTCTCGCAAATAAATTAAGGAAATTATTTTATTTGGGACTTCTATTCCTAAAGCTGCTTTGCCGGGGATAGGAGCTTCGATACGGATATCAGGTGCAGCCAAGTTTAATGCGATGTCATCAGACAAGTTTACTATTTTACTAACTTTTACTCCAGTTTCCGGTTGGACTTCAAAGCGAGTTACGGTAGGTCCAGAAGTGACGTTAATAACCCTGGCCTGGACTCCAAAACTGTGCAAAGTTTCTTCTAAAAGCTGCGCTCTATAGTTAGTGTCTTTTGTCTGGCCGTTTTCTCGGCTGGAAGGCGGCTTTGCCAAAAGAGAAACAGGAGGCAGCTGGTATTCCTTTTTCTTTCCTTCTTTGGCTAGGACGCTTTGTTGGGATTCCTGGTTCCCTTCTTCCGGTTCCCTGTGCTGGAGGGTCCTCTCCGATTGATATGGCTGGTTATGGGCTGGAATTTCCTCAGCTGTTCTTTCCTCATTTTCTAGTGCCTCCCTTTCATTTTGATCGGGAGACCAAAGAGGGCTAGTGTTAAATTGGTTATCAGCAAGGTTCTCTGGGGAGAGAACATCAATATCTTTAGTTGCAGGGCTGGATTCGGGTGTTGCTGAGTTTTGATGACGCTTTTTGCTGAGTAAAGCCTTTTTTATAGAAAGAAAAATCTTTTTTAGGGAAGCAAAAACAAAAATCAAGGGTTGGGCAGAGCTTTTAAGAATATTATAAAAAGGTACATTGGTAATTAACAACAAAGAAATTAACCCCAAGACCGACATAACGATATAGCTGCCTATATTTCTAAACAATAGATAAAACAAGGTGGAGAAAGCGACTCCCAGAAAACCTCCCCCCTGGTTTTGAAGGGCTAGATTTAAGCTGACCTGATAAAAGCTGTCGTGGGAAGTAAGACCGGATAGGGCAAGGTGAAAATGAAAAGCCACTACTGCTAAAAGGGAAAGGAGCAGCACTCCCACTAAGCGAGCTTTGCTATTCTCGATTTTTTGATGCATTACCATGAAGAAAGCCGTCGCCACCAACAAAACTGGTGCTATAATAGCTGCTTCTCCTGCCAAAGTTCTTAACAGAAAGTTTGTCATCCAACCAATCGGTCCGGTATCCTGGGTGTATTCGAGGCTGAAAAAGCAAAAAACAGCCAGAGCTATAAGTACTATACCTTTAATTTGTACTTTTACTTCTTCTTTAATTTCTAATTTCTTTTGGGATTGGTTTTTACTTTTTGTCTTTTTAGTCATTTGCATGGTTCACACCTTAACCATTTAAGATTAGCTCTTTATATTATTTTAGTTCAGGTCAGCTGTGTCAATAATGGATTAAGCAATAATTTCTTTTTAGATCTCTAGATTTCCTGCTGAAATTTTTCCAAAATATTATGTTAATTAAACTATAGCATATTTTTTTACTAGATTCATTAAATAAACGCAAAAAGGGAAAGTAACTGACTTGGTTGAATGACATTAGTGTATTATAATGATACCAATAATACCATGTTGGTTTTATGGCAGATTCAATTCAGGTTCAATTATGGATAGAACTTGCTTGAATCGAAAGGGGATAAAGAAAAAATGCTGGAAAACGTCCTAAGTGAATGGAAAAAGGATCCAGGGGTAATGCATCAAGTAAGCCGTTGGGAGATTATTCCGGAAAGAGAAGGAGAATTCTGTGAATTTCCCTCCTGGCTCCACTCAGATTTGAGCAATACTCTAAAAAACCGAGGGTTGTATCAACTTTATTCTCACCAAAGGGAAGCTATTGATGCGGTATATCAGGGAGATAACGTGGTGGTAGTTACTCCTACCGCCTCAGGTAAAACCTTATGTTATAACTTGCCGATAATTAACCGCATTAGAGAAGCTCCCCAGGTTCGTGCCTTATACCTTTTTCCCACTAAAGCTCTCTCCCGAGATCAGGTGGCCGAATTATTAAATTTGATAGAAGAAAGTGGAATAGAACTTCACACCTTTACTTACGACGGGGACACTAACCCGGACCAACGGCGCCACATCAGAGAAAAGGGGCACCTGGTGGTTACCAACCCAGATATGCTTCATTCGGGAATACTTCCCCATCATACCAAGTGGATGCGCTTGTTTGAAAATTTGGAGTATATAGTAATAGATGAAGTACATCATTATCGCGGGGTTTTTGGCAGTCATTTGGCTAACGTTTTAAGGAGATTAAAAAGAGTAGCCCGTTTTTATGGAGCGGATCCCCAATTTATCTTATGTTCGGCAACAATTGAAAATCCCCAGGAATTGGCTGAAAGCCTAATAGAAGCTCCCGTTAAAAAAATTTCCCGCAGTGGAGCTCCTCAAGGCAGAAAACATTTCTTGCTTTATAACCCACCCATAGTGAATCAAGAATTAGGTATCCGCCGCAGTGCAGTTTTGGAAGCGCAAAAATTGGCAACTTCCTTAATCCAGCGGGGAGTGCAGACCATAATTTTTGCCAGAAGCCGGTTGGTGGTGGAAGTTCTCCTTTCTTATCTGCGTCAGCGAATAAAAAAGCCTACGGGGCATGATTCTGGTATCAGGGGATATCGGGGAGGTTACCTTCCCCGGGAGCGCCGGGCTATTGAGGAAGGTTTGCGGAGAGGGGAAATAAAAGGCGTGGTAACTACCAATGCCCTGGAACTAGGAATAGATATAGGACAACTGGAAGCCTGTGTGATTACCGGTTATCCTGGAAGCATAGCCAGCACCTGGCAGCAAGCAGGACGCTCGGGACGTCGCGCAGGAGTTTCTTTGGCAGTACTTGTTGCCAGTAGTGCCCCTTTGGATCAGTATCTGGTTACCTATCCTGAATATTTTTGGGGGCGACCTCCTGAAAAAGCTTTGATCAATCCAGACAATCTAATCATACTCACTAATCACGTTAGGTGCGCTGCCTTTGAGCTTCCTTTCAAGGAAGGAGAAGAGTTTGGAAAGGATTCAATAGAAGAAATTTTGGAATTTCTGGTGGAGGAGGAGGTCCTTTATTTTAGTGAGGAACGGTACCACTGGATGGAGGATGCTTTTCCCGCGGAAGAAATTAGCCTGCGTAGTGCTTCTCGAGAGAACGTGGTGATTATTGATATTACTCACCCTAACCGTCAAGTTATTGGCGAGGTAGATCGTTTCAGTGCCCCCATGCTAGTCCATGAGGAGGCAATTTATATGCACGGGGGTCAACAGTATCAAGTTGAAGATTTGGACTTGGAGGAGAAAAAAGCTTGGGTAAGAAAAGTTTCCGTAAATTATTATACCGATGCTAACCTTTCGGTGGATCTGAAAGTGCTGGAGGTTTTTGCGGAAGAAAAAGAGAGAGTGTTCCGGGCGTGGGGAGAAGTGCGGGTTAATGCATTGGTGTCTATGTTTAAAAAGATTCGTTTCCATACCCATGAAAATGTGGGCTCAGGAACGGTGAACTTACCGGAGACGGAAATGCACACTACGGCTTTTTGGATATCTTTCCCCCGAGAAAACTTGGCAGGGGTTCCTGCTTCTCAGGTTCAATCAGGCCTGATAGGCCTTGCTTATCTTGTAGCCCATATTGCTCCCCTTTACCTGTTAGGAGATCCTCGAGACCTTAGGGCGGTAAGTCAGGTAAAGTCCCCCTTTAATGAATTGCCCACCCTTTATCTTTACGATAACTATCCGGGGGGTGTAGGGTACAGTCAGGCATTATACCAAGCTTGGGAAGATATATTTTCCACCGCTCGGCAAGTAATATATACTTGCAATTGTGAAGAAGGTTGCCCTTCTTGTGTAGGTCCAGTGGAGGAAGTTGGAGAACGGGGCAAAGAACATACTTTGCGTCTTATTGAGGTGGTGCTGCCTTGAGTGAGTTAAGAAGCGGTAATTTGCGTCGGAGGTTGCAAAGGATGAAAGAAACCGGGGTTATTTCTACTGGAGAAAGGTTAAAAAAAGCCTCTTCTCCCCCTATTTTTAATTTGTTTCCTGGAGAAGAGCAGGAAGTTCAACTTACGCAAGGGAGTTGTTATTTTCGTGAAACTTCTTTTCCATTGGATTATCGTCACGGGTCTAATATTTTGGAAGAAGCCCGGGATTGCACAGAAAATTCTTTAGAGCTGCTATTGAGGGAGCCGCCTACTAAAGTATACCCCTGGGAAGGAGTTTTTTTAGATTTGGAAACCACCGGTTTGTCCGGGGGAAGTGGTACTTGGGCTTTTATGATAGGTGCGGGGTGGGTAGAAGATGATCAACTGAAGGTAAGGCAATATTTTTTAAGGCGTCCGGGAGAGGAAAGAGCCATGCTCTGCCATTTCGTGCAGAAATTCAAAGACTTTGACACCCTGATTACCTTCAACGGGAAAGCTTTCGATCTCCCCCTCTTGCACAATCGTCAGGTTATGACAGGGATGACTCCCCTGTGGAAGCCTGCTAACCATGTAGATCTTCTGCACTGCGCCAGGCGTATATGGAAAGGAATTTTTGCCAGCTGCAGCTTGACTGCTTTGGAAGAAAATTTAATCAAGTTTTACCGGGAAGGAGACATCCCTGGTGAAGAAATACCCGAGGTTTATTTTCAGTACCTTCGGCGAGGAGAGACTTCCCGGATAAAAAGAGTTTTTGAACACAACCGTTGGGATATAATTACCATGGTAGCCTTGGTAGGAGTGTTGGGGAAACTGGAACAAGGAGACTTTTGGGAGAATGCTTCCCTGGAAGAGGTTTATGCGTTAGGTAATCTGCTGTGGAAAAGGGGGAGGATCTCAGAAGCGATAGAATACTTCCACCGGGTTAAAGATGAAGGGAGCACTGCTTTAGAAAAGAAAGCCCTTTATGCTTTAGGATATATTCACAAGCAGCGCCGGGAGTGGGAATCTTCTGTTTATTTTTGGGAAAATTTACTGGAAAAGGATTCCCACAGCCTTGATCCCTGCCTGGAACTGGCAAAAATTTATGAACACCAAACTGGCGAATGGCAGCGAGCTTGGTCAATGACCAATGAGGCATTAAATAGGGCTTACCGGCGTTATCAGATGGGCGGTGACGAAGAAGAAATAGTTCCTCTTCGTCACCGGCTGCTTCGCTTGGAAAAAAAGTTATCTTCCCCTGATGCTGGCAGTTACTCAGAAAAAAACTGGTAATCTCAACCATAATCAAGCCAAGATTGGTTTAAAAGAAAAAGCTTTTAATGGCAGAAAGGTTATGAGCGACATTATCTTCTCCTTCTACCAGATCCATATGGCCAGGCAGGAGCCACTTTACTCCTGATAAGTTGGCCAGTTTTTCTATAGAGCGTCCCAGGGCATTCATGTCGCCCCCGGGGAGGTCTGTGCGACCGATACTTCCCCGGAACACGGCGTCTCCTGATATTAATGCTCCTTCTTCGGGGAGGAAGAAAGAGACTGAACCGGGAGAATGTCCAGGAGTATGGATTACTTTAATAATTTTTTTCTCCCCTTCTCCAATTTCCAAGTCCCCTTCCTGCAGCAACAGGTCAGGTTTTATGGGATCCATTCGGAACATACGGGATACTGCTTCCAAAACCTGTTCTTCTTCGTGATAGATTGCAATTTTGGCACCGCTTTCTTGGGAAATGGTGCTAGCGGATTCACAATGGTCGGGGTGGCCGTGGGTGCAAAGGATCAAGGAAATGTCGTCCAGGTTAAAACCGTCATTTTCCAATCTAGCTTTAAGCTTTTCCAGGCACCTTTCCCCCATTTCATTACGAAGGTGACCGGGATCTACTAATAGGTTTTTTTCTCCAGCTATAAGACAGGAATTGCAATTGTTGCCTATACCCTCCCAAGGGTACCAGTAGATGTTTCCAGTGAGATGCATAATTGAATCCTCCTTTTAGATCTTTGAATATACCCTAGTTTATTTTCTCTTAGGGGCAGAGAATGGTATAATAATTTTTAGAGCTGATCCTCTGCTTACTAGGTTTACATTTCCATTTATTATAACATATGAATTATATGTTGGGATGATTTATAGCATGGTCAACTAAAAATGGTAAGGGAGGGATAATGGTGGATCGAATAAAAACTGCCGCTGAACTGGCTATGGAGAAGACGGAGCGGATAAAAAAGCAGAAAGGCTCGGAAAAACACTCTCTAGAAGTGGAACGCTATGTGCAGGCAGCCAGGAAAGTTGCCCAGGACTTGGTAGAGGGAAAGACAGAGGTGGCTAAGGTAAAGGAAAGCCTGGATCGTTATCCCCAGGAGGCTAAGACTGCTGCGAGGCAGGCTATGCTGGATGAGTTTGCTAAAGGCATCAACTTAGACAATACTACCAGGATACTACAAGGGATTTCCAGCATAAAAGACGATGACTCCACCAGGGAATCCCTTAAGCAAGTAGGAAAACTTTACCAGCAGTACCATCGAGCTCGAGAAGAAAAAATAAGAGAACTGGAAGAAACCTACCGAGAACAACTTTTGGAGGAGTTGAAAAAAGAAGGGATACAAGGTTCCGCCGTTCTTAGGCCCAATCTAAAAGGTGATTCTCGATTAGAAGAAATAAGAAAGGACCTGGATGAGGAATACCGACGGAACCTTTCGGGCTTTCTGTCTTTTCTTACCTCAAGCCACCAATAACTCTTTTATGGTTTGCAATTAAATTTTCAATTCAAGTTAAGAATGAGCGACAAGTAATATAAGCTATAACCAGCATGGTTTCACAGTACTTGTTTAGCTTGGGCAAAAGCTTTACGAGAAGCTTCTATGGTGTGTTTTATATCTTCTTTATTGTGTGCCAGGGATAAAAAGCTGGCTTCGAAAGGAGAAGGTGAAAGATATACTCCTTCCTCTAAGAGGGACTGGTAAAAAACTTTAAAACGATCTTGGCGAGAAGATTTTACTGTGTCCATATCTAAGATTTTTTGGTCAGTAAAATAAACGGAAAACATAGAGCCTACCCTGATAACTTGGGCAGATACTCCTTGCTCTTCTGCTGCTGCCTGCATGCCTTTTGCCAATTGTTCTGAATTTTGCTCTAATCGTTGATAGCTATCTTGGTTTTGTAATTCCTGCAGGGTAGCGATGCCGGCAGCCATAGCCAGGGGGTTTCCAGCCAGGGTTCCCGCTTGATAGACGGCTCCGAGGGGGGCAATGTGCTCCATTATTTCTTGGCGTCCTCCGTAAATTGCCACTGGCATTCCCCCTCCCACTACTTTCCCCAGACAAGTTAGGTCAGGAGTAATTTTAAATCGCTCCTGGGCTCCTCCGTATGCTAGGCGAAAACCGGTCATGACTTCGTCAAATATTAACAGGCTATCGTATTCTTTGGTTATGCGCCGTAATTCTTCCAGATAACCTGGTTGGGGAGGGATCACTCCCACATTGCCGGGGACTGGTTCTAAAATTACTGCAGCTATTTGTTCTCCCATTTCCTGGAATAAGTTTTCCACTGCTTCGGGGTTATTAAAGGGAGCAGTAAGGGTATCTTGGGCAGTACCTTCTGTGACACCCGGGCTATTAGGCAGTCCTAGAGTAGCGACCCCTGAGCCTGCCTGGATTAACAAACTGTCGAAATGTCCATGGTAACATCCGGTGAATTTTAGTATTTTATCCCTGCCAGTGTAGCCTCGGGCCAGACGCAAAGCGCTCATAACCGCTTCGGTTCCTGAATTAACTATTCGCAGCATATCAACTCCTGGAACTGCTTCCGCTACCATTTTGGCCAATTCAGTTTCTTGGTTGGTGGGGGCGCCAAAACTGGTTCCTTTTTCCGCCGTTTTTTTTATGGCTTCTATTACCCGGGGGTGGGCATGTCCCAGGATTAGGGGCCCCCAAGATCCCATATAGTCAAGGTATTCATTTCCTTCTACATCGTAGAAGTATGCTCCTGAGCCTTTTTCTATGAAAATGGGCTCTCGATCCAGTACTTTCATGGATCTTACCGGGCTGTTAACCCCTCCCGGTATATATTTTTGCGCCTCTTCGAAATGATGGTGGCTCATAACTAATCCTCCCTTATAAGTTAAGTTAGACCATTAAAAGTAACGCATGCTGGTTTTCTTAAATTCCTTCTGGGTAAACAAAAGCTGGTAGTCTTTTTCTCCGCTGGTTTGGGATAAATCCTCTGCTATCTTAAAACAATCATTTTTGCTCTTTCCATGAAGCATAGCATAGAGATTGTAGGGCCAATGTGTATAACATTGGCGCTGAATGACATGGGTGGTGTGGGGTGAAGCCGCCAGTATCTCCCCTACGCGGTCTATTCGGCTTTCTTCCACTTTCCAAACTGAAAGGGCGTTGTAAGAGAAGCCTGCAAAATGGTGGTTTAATATTGCTGCAATCCTACGAAGATAGCCCTTTTCCTGCAAGAACTGCAGTTCTTGCAGGATTTCTTCTTCGGATATAGAAAAATGTTGGGCTAAACAAGCGAAAGGTTCCGTAGATAAAGGTAATTCTTCTTGGAGAATTTTTACCAGTTGTTGTTGTCTATAAGTGAGTATCATCATGATCCTCCCATTTGAACTTAACTTCTACTTTGAATTTTTTTTGAGCTGGGAGTTCCATTATCTCTTCTACTCCTGGCATGGAAGTCACTTTGGCTAGATAATTTGAGATATCATGCTTTTTTTCTGCAGTTACAGTAAACCAGAGGTTGTAATAATGTTCTCGCTGATAGTTATGGGTTACCCCCGGATATTGATTGATCTTATCGGCGACCTCTTCCAGGTAGAAAGGGGTTACCCGGAGTGCTACTAATTGAGAATTATAACCAAGAAGATTACTGCTCCATATGCCTCCCATCCGGCGGATTAAACCCCGGTCTTTTAAATCTTCAATTTTGTCGAGTATTTCTTCCTCTTTCATATTCAACTCTTGGGCAATAGGCAGAAATGGGCGGCTTTACAAAGGGAGTCCATCCTGAAGGAGCTCCAGGAGCCGCTTTTCTGTGGAAGTAATTTCTTGCAATCTGGTTTCTCTCCTTTTTCTTTATAACCTAGATCAAGATGAGTTCAAGACGAACTTATTGGCGGTAGTTTACTGGTTCATACAGGCACCAGCGGTCTTCAGCCAGGAGGTCTCCCTCCTGGTAGTAAGCACGAGCTCGGCAGCCGCCGCAAATTTGAGAGTACTCGCATTTACCACACTTCCCTTTTAAAGTTCCTTTTCGCAGCTCCTGTAGCAAAAAGGACTGGGACCAAATTTGGTGGAAAGGCGTGGTCCTTACATTTCCTGCGGGAAGAGGAAGATAGGGGCAGGGGTGGACCTCTCCCTGGGGCAGGATACAGCCATAAGTTAGACCTGCCAGGCAACCTTTGCTAAACCTTACTGGAATTTTCATTTGACGAGCCAAGCGCATAAATTGGGGAGCACAAGTGGGCTTAAGTTCTAGGGGGGTGGATTTCTGTTTATCCAAAATGCGCCGCAACAAAGTTTCGTATTCCTGTGGGGTTAGCATTTCCTCAGTTATGGTTTGCCCTCTGCCAGTTGGGATTAAAAAGAAAATATGATGCCCCCGTACCCCCCATTTTTCTGCAAGAGCAGTGATATCTTCTATTTCTTGATAATTTTTCTTGCTAGCAGTAGTGTTAATTTGCACTGGCAGTCCTACACTTATACAATTTTTGATACCTTCTACTGCTGCTTCCCAAGAACCCTTGACGCCTCGAAAGGAGTCGTGAAAT
>CAZXDQ010000029.1:0-11813 GCA_964639405.1 uncultured Syntrophomonadaceae bacterium
ATCCGCAGGGGCCGATAATCACTTCCTGCTCCAGTGGGCGGGACCCGATAAAATCCATCAGAAACATGGGGCGCGCGCCCATAGCCACTACATCGCGCATAGCTCCTCCTGCCCCAGTTGCCGCACCGTCGTAGGGTCGCGGAACACAAGGTGAGCAGTGACTTTCCATCTTGGCAGACACATAGCCTTCACCAGACATGTGAAACACCGCAGCGTCGTCGTTAGCATCGGGGCCTACCAGCAAAGCTCCGGGAAATATCTGGCTCACCTTTTGATTCAATTCTTTAAAACTCCCAAAGTCCACCGCCTGATCAATGTTATGATGCAGATGAACAAACAGGGCGTGCATAAGCGCTCGTTCTACCTTATTCATCTTACTTACCCCCTAAACAGAATTATTCACAGACCATAGTTACATATTCAACATCCCCCAGGAACACTCCTTTAACCACCCCCAAAGAATTCACCTGCCACAGGGGAGACGGGGTACCTGGGGCAGTTTTCTTGGGGGGAGGAGGATAGGGAAGGGGCGGACTGGAGGAGCCTCTGGGTGTAGGGATGCTGGGGATGGTGAAGGATAGAAGAGGTGGGGGCTTCCTCCACCAGGTAGCCCTGGTGCATAACGCCGATACGGTCGCCAGCTCTGGCGGCCAGGGCCAAATCGTGGGTGATGAGAAAAAGGGCAAAACCCCTTTGGTTTTGCAGGTGAAGGAGAAGCTTGACTATTTTAGCCTGGACACTGGCATCAAGGGAAGCACTGGGCTCATCAGCCACCAAAACCTTGGGTTCCAGCACCAGAGCCCGGGCCAGGGCCACCCGCTGTAACTCCCCACCACTCAAGTGGTGGGGGTACTGGTGCAGAAAATGGTGATCAGTGGACAAACGCACCCACTCCAGGGAGGATAGGACGGCTGCTTTGCGGCTTTCCCTGTCTCCCACTCCCTGGATTACCAGGGGTTCTTCCACCAGGTCGTAGACGTTGAGACGATGGCTCAAGGCTTCGCCGGAGTTTTGAAATAACATTTGCAGTTGGCGGCGGGTTTGTCGATACTCTCCCCGAGTGAGGGAAGTCAATTCCTGGCCCTGGAAAAATACCCTGCCAGTATCGGGGCGATCTACCCCGGC
Organism: uncultured Syntrophomonadaceae bacterium; assembly: GCA_964639405.1. GTDB lineage: Bacteria > Bacillota > Dethiobacteria > DTU022 > PWGO01 > CAZXDQ01. The sequence continues at coordinate 1,126 of CAZXDQ010000029.1, forward strand.
CAGGATCCGCCCCAGGGTGGTCTTACCAGAACCGCTTTCGCCCACCAGGGCATAAACTTCCCCTTCTTCCAAAGCAACTTCCACTCCCCGCACCGCTTCCAGATAAGCTTCCTGGCCGTTGCTTCCGGTACCCTTTTCCAGGGGATAGCTCCGGGAAATACCTTCTCCCCGCAAAAGTTCCACTACCCCGCCGCGGTGACAGTAGAGGAGGCGGTTCTCAGCTTCCTCCCCATCCGCCAGCTTCCCCTGCTGATCCCCGTATCTTTCTTTCTTTTGCGGTTCCACCCCTTGAGGAGCCGGACGCTCCCAGGAGCATATTTCCAGGGACTGGGTGCATCGCGGGTGAAAAGGGCATCCCTGGGGACGTTGGCTTAGGGGCGGAAATTCTCCTCTAATCCCCTGGAGTTCTTTGGTCCCTTGAATAGTGGGGTAAGCCCGGACCAGGGCCCGGGTGTAGGGGTGACAGGGACGTTGAAAGAGGCTGCTGGTAATGCCTTCCTCCAGCACCGAACCGCAGTAGAGCACCGCCGTCCTGGAAGCCAGCCGGGCTACACTGGAGAGATCGTGGGAAATAACCAGGACGGTGCAATTCCAGGTGAGCTTCTCCAATAGTTCCAGGATGTCCTCCCGGGTGAGGGCATCCAGGGAGGAAACCGGCTCGTCCAAAATCAGCAGTTCAGGATCGGTGATGAGGGCCATAGCCAACAGGCTGCGCTGCACTTCCCCGCCGCTTAAAGTATAAGGATACCTCCAGTGGTAGTTTTCGTCCAAGCCCACCCACTGCAGATAAGCAGATGCCCGCTCGTAGGCCTCCCTTTTCTCTCCCGGGTATTGCTTTAAATAAGGCTCTGCCACCTGGTCGATCACAGGGAGCACGGGGGTAAGCATCTCCCCCGACTGCTGCATGACCATGGAAATAACCGATCCCCGCAGCCCTTCCCACTCTTCTTGGCTCTTGGCCAGGAGCTCTTCGCCGCGAAAAGTAACTGAGCCGCTCATTTCTCCCGGCGAAAGCCCCATAAGGGCGAGGGCCAGGCTGGTCTTGCCTGAACCGGACTCTCCTACCAATCCCAGCTTTTCTCCGGGATCTACCTGTAAGTTAACCCGGTCCAACACTGTCAAGGGACCAGCAGAAGAAGGATACCTTACCGTCAAGTCACTAATTTTCAGCATAAGACTGCCTCCTCATACGGGGATCCAGGGCCGTTTCCAAGGAATAGCCCAGCAGGGCAAAGGCAATAATAGTGAAAGATATCGCCAATCCCGGGGGCAGCAGCCACCACTTCCAGGCCCCGGTAAAAACGAATTCCCGGGCATAGTGCAGCATCAACCCCCAACTCTTCGCAGCGGGATCGAAGATGCCCAAGAACGCCAAACCGGCTTCCATAAATACCGCCCGACGGATTACCTGGATGAAGTTTACTGCCAGGATGGGATAGAGTTCCGGCACTAAGTGCCGCCAAACCAGGTACGGTAATCCTGCCCCGAACTGGCGAGCAGCAATAAAATGCTCCTGGTTTTTGAGGGATAAAACCCGGGTCCAGATAATACGGGTTCCTGGAGGCCACAGCAGCAGAGAAAACATAACAATAAGGGTAAAGACCCCCGGGCGAAAATAAGCTGCCACCAACAGAGCAATCAAAAAGACGGGAATGACCAACATTACGTCCACCAGGCGCAAAATAATCCTTTCCCACCACCCCCGAAACAGTCCTGCCAGCAAACCCAGCATCAGGCTTACGAAAGTAGACACCACCCCCGCAGCAACGCTAACCAATAGGGTGGTGCGGGCGCCGTAAATTAACTCGCTGAGAATATCCTGCCCCACCTCGTTGGTGCCCAACAGGTGAGACCAGGAGGGCGAACTCAGAGGGGTTGCCACGTAGTCCCAGGGGTGATAAGGAGCCAACCAGGGAGCCGCCGCCGCAACTACCACCAAACCGGCGATCATACAGAGGCCCACGCGGCCCATATTATCTCTTTTTATTTCATCCCAGTAATTTATGTGCATCTTCTTTCAACCTCGGGTCCAATTTCATAGAACTTAAGTCAGCCAACAAATTGAAAAGCAACACGCACAGGGTGATAGTCAGCAAACATCCGTGGACTGTAGGGTAATCGTGGTGCTGCAAGGCCAGATAAAACAGGTGCCCCAACCCCGGATAAGCAAAAACCACCTCCACAAAGAGCACTCCCGTAAACAGCAGGCCGGCGCTCATCCCCAGCCTAACCACTACCGGAGGCAGAGCTCCCCGCAGGCAGTGCCGATAACGGATAAACCGTTCTTTAATCCCTTTACCGCGGGCGGTCATCACGTATGGTTCCCGGACTACGCCCAGGAGGGAGCTGCGCATAAGCAGAAAATTCCGGGGTAGCTGAGCCAGAGTAAGGGTCATAGCGGGCAAAACAAAGTGGCGCAGCGCATCCACCATCCAGTGCCAGGTTCCAGCCCCAGGAGTCAGATAGGGAGAGACCCCTCCCGATATGGGGAACCACTGCCCGTAGTACCCCAAGCCTAAAAGGAGCAGTATACCCAAAAGAAAACCGGGTATGCCGTTCAGAAACAGTGCTGTCACCAGGGAAATGCGGTCGAATTTTTTTCCCCGCCTCCAGCCGGCTTCTACTCCCCACAGCACTCCCAGCAGGGCAGAAATAACCAGAGAAATACCTGCCAGCAGCAAGGTCCAGGGCAAGGCTTCCCCCAGGACTTGAGCCACTGGTGCCTGGAAATAAAAGGAGTAGCCCAGATCCCCCTGCAGGAGGTTCCCCAGAAAAACCAAAAACTGCTGCCCCAGGGGAAGATCCAGGCCGTACCTCTCCACCAGATGAGCTTCCATTTCCGGACTCATCTCCACCAGGGCGTCCCCGTAAATGGCGGTAATAGGGTCTCCCGGCATTAGCCGGGGCAGCAAAAAAATCAATGCCAGAATGATAATAAAAGCCAGCAGATAATCTCCCAGGCGCTTTTTCATAAAGATAATACCTCCAAAATTACCCCCGCCTTCTTCACCTTACTCCTTAGCCTTACTTCCTCCTTATACTCTCGGGTTAACCCAGCCATTTACCAAAAAGCATGGCAAGTCCCAATTCTATTCGATCAAGGCCAGCTTGTTCAAGGGAAGGGGAGTTCCGGTGCCAATGCCGTCTCGAGTAAAGAACCAGTCCACCCGCTCATTGAAAGCAAAATACCAGGTAGGGTAATGGAGGGGATAAGCAGGAACTCTTTCTGCGTGAAGGCGCTGGATGTCACCAACCGCTTCCTGCCTGTTGTCCTGGTCCAGCGCCTGCCGCTGCCGCTTAAAGGCCTCCTGGAGTTCTTCATCCTGGTAGCGAGCGTTTAAGTGGGGGGAAGCCTCTCCCACCATAAAGCGTTCCAAGGTGTCAGGATCTCCTCCTACCGCTCCGTGGCCGGTCACTGCCAGATCAAAATCCCATTCTCTCACCCGCTGATCCAACACGGACCCCTCCAGGCTCCGCACTTCCACTTCAAATCCCGCTTCCGCAAGCTGCTCTCCTACCAATTCCCCCTCCCGGGCAAAATCGGACCTGGCTATAACCTCCAGGCTCACCGATTCTCCACCCTCGTCCAAGACGGTTTCCTCTTCCACCAGGTATCCACTGGCTTCCAACTTTGCTTCCGCCTGCGCCGAATCGTACTGGTAACTGCTTATTTCTGGGCAGTGCCATCGGCTATCCGGAGAAACCAACCCCGGGCTGCCGGGAAGTCCGTGACCACGCAGCGCCCTTTCCACCAGTTCTTCCAGGTCCAGAGAGTGGGCCAGGGCGCGGCGAAAATCTACCTCGTCCAGGGGAGATTCCTGGTGGTTCATCATCAGCTTGAGGTTCCAGTCGTGAGCACCGCTCTCCACCTGGAATCCGCTTTCTTCCAGTTCTTCCACCGCTTCCGGTTCTATCCGGGCATAATCCACATCGCCACGTTGAAGAGCCATTTGGGGATCGCTAACCTTTATCATATGGATTTCTTCCTGGGAAGGCTCTCCCAGATAATAATCGGGAAAGGCTTCATAGTGGTAGCGTCCCTGTTCCCGCTGATAATTCTGCAGCCGGTAAGGACCGGTACCCACCAGGGCTTCCGGTTCGGTAAACTCTTCGGGGGTTTCCACCCCTTCCCACTCATGCTGGGGAATTATGGGAACTACCCCGGCCACGTTATTCAAAAAAGCAGCGTAAGGCTCATCTAACTTCATCTCTACTGTGTGCTCATCTACTTTTTCCACTTCTTCTATCATGCCCACTTCCGCCCAAGGCAGCGGATGCTCCCGGACGTATTGGTAAGTAAACACCACATCTTCTGCACTAAAAGTTTCACCGTCGTGCCATTCTACCCCCTCCCGGAGGTAAAAAGTATAGCTGAGTTCTTCCTGGTCAAACTCCCAGTCTTCCGCCAGGGCGCTGACCAATCCTTCTTCGTCTTTCCACACCAGGGTGTCGAAAATAAAAGACATTCGCAAGTAACCCGGCCCCCGGGGATAGGCAGCATAGGGAGAGGGAAATCCCCAGTCCCCGGTTTCATCCCCAATGATATACGGCTCTTCTCCTTTGCCAGAATCCACTTCCTCTGGTGAATCTTCAGGCGAAGCAGGAGCAGTGCATGACACCATTAAGCTAATTAGTAACACCAAAAGGACTAAAAAAATAGTTGGACTGCGCAGAGACAATTTTGTGGCCTCCCTTCTTCCTCTCCCAGCTAGTGATTTCTTATTTCTATCCGGAATATTCCATCCGGAATGTTTCATCTCCCGAATAAAATACTTTGTCCTGCTATGCATCCCCCATGTGCATTCCATCTCGGTTTTTTACAACTTAATTCGAGCCGCAGTCCAGGCAATAATAACTTCCCCCGTCAACCTGTGTGCGGGGCTCCATTACACCTTCTCCGCAGCATTGGCACTGTACGGTTTGATAGATGCGGGCTTTCTCCGGCAGCTCCACGGCAGTTCGTTCCACATCCATAATTTCTTCCAGGGGCACTTCCAGAAGGCGCTGGGTCATCTGATGGTGGAGCTGGTTGAACTGCTCCCGCTCTTCTTCGCCAGCTTCTCCCTTAAAGACTTTTTCCCGTAATTCTTTCCACCCCTGGGGAGCAAGATTATCCATAACACCGTACTTCAACCCTGTGCGAATCCCTTCATCTCTGCCTCGGACAGCAAAAGTGAAGGCCTGTTTACCTACATCCCGATAGAAAAAATTACCCTTACCGAAAGTACATCCGGTGATAACCTGCACCGCATCTACCCCGCAGGCATCGTTCTCCACTATAGCTACCAGCTCCTCATCCTGCGACCTTTCCTGATTTAACTTCTCCAGGGCTTCCATAGAAGCCCGGTAACCTATGGCCAATCCAGGACAGGTGTGGCCGTGAAAATCTACCGCTTTTTCCCACCAAGTTAGTTCAGTACACATCCAAAACTCCCCCTTTAAGTATAATTATTATCTACATTATCCCCTCTCCCTGGTTAAATAACTCTAGATGAGTGTTACTACTTTTGAATATGGTAACACAAATTCCTCATTACCTAAAGGGGGTAATTCAAGTTTCCTTCTATACCCTCAAAAAAAACAGCAACCATAAAAAAACAGGAGCAAAGTCCTGTTTTTTAGGAAAAATCTAATATTGTAGTTACCTCTTATAATGAAATCTTTCTTCCTGGCTGCCCCTTCATCTTACCTTTTTACCTTACCACTCTTTACTCCTACTTCCAACCAAGCTACCCCTGTCCTCAGCTGATCGTACTATCTCACTACCCAGGAAGACCGGCCAAATTATCCTTGTTCGTTACCCATGATAGCCACACTGCAGACGCTCATAGCGGGGAAACCTCCCAGGTTATGAGTGAGCCCCAGGCGGGGATCGGTAATTTGACGGGGACCTGCTTTCTCTTGGAGCTGTTTATACACTTCGTACCCCATGCGTAAACCGGAAGCCCCTATGGGATGGCCGAAGCATTTCAAGCCCCCGTCGGATTGGCAGGGAATTTTCCCTTCCAGGGTGTAAAAACCTTCTTCAATATCTTTCGCCGCCTGCCCCCGGGGAGAAATCTGCAAGTCCTCATAAATGGTGAGCTCAGTAATGGAAAAACAATCGTGGACTTCCAGCAAACTTAGTTCTTCCCGGGGATTATTCACTCCAGCCTCTTGGTACGCTTTAGCTCCAGCTCGATAGGTAGTTTCAATATGAGCTCCATCCCAGCTGTCGTGCATAAATTCTTCTCCCGGGCTGGTAGAAATCTGGAGAGCCTTAACATAAATGGGATCGGGGCGGAAGTTTTTGGCCAGATCCGCCCGGGTAATAATAGCCGCTGCTGCGCCGTCGCTTACCCCGCAGCAATCAAAAAGACCCAGGGGATGTGCTACCATTGGGGATTTGAGGGCCTGATCCACGGTGATTTCCTGCCGCAGATGGGCTTTGGGGTTTTGAGCACCATGCTTGTGGCTCTTTACCGAAATTTGAGCCAACAATTCCTTGCCCCGGTCGAAATCCAGTCCGTAGCGGGCAAAGTAGCGGTTAGCCAACATGGCAAAAGCTCCTGGTGCTGTAATATTGGGGAATATAAATCTATTTCTCACTCCCACCGCTTCAGCAAAATCAGGCAACCCGCCGTACCCAGTATCCTTCAACTTCTCTACGCCCAGAGCTAGAGCTACATCACAGGCACCGGATGCCACTGCATAACAAGCAGCACGAAATGCTTCCGTCCCGGTGGCACAGAAATTTTCCACCCGGGTAACGGGAATGAAAGGTAGTTTCAAGGTAACCGAAAGGGGAAGAGCGCTTTTGCCCACGTTGACTTCATCAAAACAAGTCCCCAGCCAAGCAGCTTCGACCTCATCAGTTTCTACACCGGCGTCTTCCCGGGCTTCCTGGAAAGCTTCCAGCATCAGATCTTCTGCGCTCTTATCCCACAATTCACCAAACTTAGTGCAGCCCATCCCCACTATGGCTACTTTATCTTTGATCCCTTCAGGCATCTTTAGCACCTCCCTGGGAGTCTGATTCAGGTAGTATTTTCCAAAAATAACCAGATATTCCTCTCAGATCGTCCAGGTATTTGCGACGAAAGCTCATTCTTATTTGGTTGCCTACCCGCAGTTCTTCAGGACGACAGTCAGTGATATCAAACCAGTAACGTCCTCCCCCTTCAAAATCCACCATACCGTACACTGCTGGAGGGCTTAAACTGTAAGCCAGATAATCAGCTGTAAAGGTAAATAATTCTCCTTTTTTATCGGCAAAGGGGTAGGATTCCATCTCTCTTTCTGCTCGGCAGTCCGGGTTTACGCAAACCTCCTGGGGCGGAAATTGAGGAGTTCCGCACTGCTTGCAGCGGGATCCTTCCAGCCCTAATACTGCCTTTCTCTCCCGCCAGAGAGCAGAGAAGGGGGTGGAAGGCACGCTTTCTCCCCGGATGCCTTTTTCCGGTTCCAGCTTCCCCCGGAAAACTGCGTATTGATCGTAAGACTGCATGTCCTCCCGACGTTCCAGATGCCCTTTCAGTCCCAGTTTCGGCCTCGAACGCTCAATTTCGGGAGTGACCTCCAACAGGAAAACTGTAACCCCGCTGCCGTAGCTTACCAGGAGGATTTCATCCCCCGCCTTAGCCTCTTCCAGGGCACCCACCAACATAAGCAGGGGGTGAGCAGAACCGGCATCACCCACCTGCTCCAACAGGGGATTGGCAATTTGCTGTTGCTCCAACCCCAGCCTTTTAACCATAGCCAAGTACGAACGGGGGTGGGGACAAGAGATGACCACTTTACTAAAATCGGAAAGGTCCTTGCCATACTTTTCCCCGGCCCCCTGAAGGGCTGAGGTAATCAATTTTCGGTGTCCTTCATCCCTGATCCAGCGGTCTTCCCAGACCCGATCATAGCGGTCTTCTATAGATCTCCAGCGGTCGGGAAAATCACAGGACCAGGAATAGGTTCCCTTTAAAGTGGCTACCACTTTTTCAGTTCCCAGAGCCAAGGCTGCCGCTCCATCACCAAAAAGATAGTCCTGGGCGCCTCCGGCTTTACCCTGACGGCTGTCCGCTGCACAGACCAAAGCGCTGTTCACGCTGCCAGCAGCCACTCCATCGGCTGCCTGGAGCAGCGCATCGGTCCCCGACCTAACGCTCCCCACCATATCGGAAGTCCGGATCCTCTCCCCCAAATTCAAAGCCTGGGATATTATTACAGCGTTCTGCCTTTCCAAGTACGGGGGAGTGGTGGTGGCAAAACAAAACTGCTCCACCTTTTCCCTTTGTTCCGCATCCAACCCGTCCATTCCAGCTGCTACTGCCATGGTAATACTGTCTTCGTCGTAATTGGCTACCGCCTTTTCTCCCCTGGCCATTCCTGCAGCCGCGGGATCCATCCAGCCCATGGCTTCAAAGATCAGCTTACGGTCCAGCCGGTAGCGGGGCACATATGCTCCATAAGCAGTAATACCAACCAATTAACCTCTCCTCCCTTCGCATAATTTACATTTATCCCTTATAATGTTCTTTATGGTTAATATTCTATCATAAAATTTAATTTTTTCCAGCAAATTTCTGACTTCCATGCAAAAAAGAACATTGACTGTTCCTGGTGAATGTATTAATATTTAGAAAAATGCACGGAAGAAGAAATTAAAGACTTCATCCAGACTTCCTTTGCTAAATGGCAACTACCGGATCGAATTGTTTTTACCGATCAGCTGCCCAAAACCAGCGTGGGTAAATGCGACAAGAAGACCATCAGAACAGAATACGCAGACATTTATTCAGGAGGCGAATAAAACGATGAAATCCCCCCACGAGTATTACCAAAGCTTACAAGCAATGGACCTGGATATTTATGTGGAAGGAAAAACAAAGGTAAATGTCTGGAGGAGCTTCCCCCTGGAAGAGATGCAGTCGGTAGCAGCAGAAAAGGCAGGCATTCCTCTACACCAGGAGAAACTGTAATGAGGAAATGGCAAAAAAGGATAAATCTGGAGGGCTAAATGAGGCGCCCATCCCCTGTAAACTGCTTTATCCCTCCAAGCAATATTTGAGTAATGCCGGGTTTTTTGGTCAAGGTCCCGGCATCTTTTTTTGTTGCTACTCTTCATTCTAACCTTCCGCTTCCCCACAACTCCTGTTCCGGCTCTTCAGAGAAGCAGTAAACAGGGAACATGTAAGGGAATGGCTGCCAACTTAGCTAAGCCGGAACTTGAGTTTCTCCCCTCCCCCTTCGTCTTGGGTCACCAGAGCTTCTACTTCTCCCCTTACCTCCAGGTACTTCAAGTGGGCCATAGCTTCGCCAGTGGCAAACCAGCGTTGGATTACCGGGAACTCTACCCAACTGCTGGCTTCAATATCCCAGTTCATGAGGGAAGCCAGCTGATAAGCATCCATCTCGTCTTCCTTCAAAATGGCCTTGATCTCTTCCAGGCGCTGCTGGTGGTGTTCTTTCAATTCTTGGATGCGCCCCGGCAAATCCCTAAACAGGCGGCGATGGCCGGGCAAAACCAGGGAAACGTCCAGCCGGGAAACTTTATCCAGGCTTTCCAAGTACCACCCCAGGGGGTTGTACCCTTCCACCCAAAGGGAAATGTTAGGGGTAATATCCCCCAGGACGTGATCCCCAGTGAGGAGAAGCTTCTCCCGGGGTTCATACAGGCAAATACTCCCCGGCGTGTGCCCCGGGGTTTCCAAGCAGGTAAGGCGATAGCCTCCCGCTTCCAGGAAGTCCCCTTCCTGCAAAAGGGTAAATTCCACCTGGCGGCTGGGGCTATAGCGGTTCCCCGGGTGATTTTCCAGGGCTCCCCGCATCTCTTCCAAAGGGAAACCGCTCTTGACAGCAAAATCACCCATCCGATCCCAGATGTCGGTCCGGAGCAGTTCCATATCGGGTTTATTAAAATACACCTGGGATTTTTCAGTGGAAACTTCGCTCACCAACCCCATGTGATCGGCGTGGACATGGGTAATAAAAAAGTCAGTCCGCTCCATATCCAAATTCAATTCTGCTAATCCGGAAGACAGAGCCTGGTAGCATTCCGGACGATTCATACCCGTATCAATTATCAGGTTCCTTTCTTCCCCTATTACCACGTAAGAATTTATGGCTTTTAGGGGACTTCCCGGTAAAGGCACCTCTATACGGTAGAAATTTTTCTTTACCTCTTCTACTAATCCGTTATTCCCTGCACTGCCTTCTGCTTCCTTTTCCTTTCCCTTTCCTTCCCTCGCTCCTTTTTCTATCGCCAATTTAGAATTTCCCCGCCTTTCTTCCGTAAATGTCAGAGCAAAATGAGGATAAAAAGTGCTGTTCTCCAGGCCCCCCTTCTAATTCTCCGATTACTTATTGGCTATCCTAGTTTAGCAAACCTGGTAAAGAAAAAAGCGCTGGAGCCCTGGAGTCTTCCCGAATCCGCCAAAATTTCCGGTTAACACCTGCTTGAACTTTTTAAATAATGGACTTGTTTTTACATTTTAGCAAAAAGGAACCCCTGCGTCTATGTGTATTTAAGAGGATTTGAGGCAGAACCGCTAATATAAACTTGATTAACTGCATAACCAGCTACCTACCTGCTATTGCCAAGGGACTTCCCGCAAAAAACGGGAAAGGAAGGAGAAAAGCAACCAGGGGGAAAAGAGATAGAATTAGGTCTTAAAATTAGCCCGAAGGAGGAAAAAGAAGAATGGGGCTGATATGGC